>CATZIR010000023.1 GCA_958420145.1 uncultured Eubacteriales bacterium
TAACCAAAGCACAAACAAATATGAAGAAGTTAAAGGGCCAGTTAAAGATAAAATTTCTTCTTACTACGAAAAGAATGATTTAGACGAATTAATTAAAAAATACTGCACAGAAAATTCACAGTTAAGATTCAAACTAATGTATGTTAAAGTTGCTGATGGAAAGAGTGAAGCAACAGCAATCAACATCTCAACAATTAGCGACCTACTTGAAATAAATTCGGTCGAAGGTCTAGACAAATACTATATTCAAACTGAAGATATTGATGTTTCTTCTGTTTCCAACTTTGAGCCTATCGGTTCTCTAAATAAAATTGGCTTTAATGGTAACTACAATGGTAACAGAAAGACAATCAAGAATGTTAGATTTGACTTTAAAGAACAAAGCAACGATGAATATAGCACTGCATTATTTGAAAAAATTGGTGATACAGGTGTTGTTAAAAACTTGAATGTAACCATTCAATATATGAACATATCAGTAATCAATGGTAACTCGCTAAATGTTATGCTTGCAGGACTTGCTATTACAAACAATGGAACAATTCAAGATTGTGAAGTTTACTTTAAAAATAGTAACCTAGAAATTAACACATCTAATTTGTACTTTGGTGGATTAGTTGCAATAAATAATAAATACATACTAAATTCTAAGGTTACAGGCAACATTAATATTGCAAGAATTGGTGGTGAAAAAACAGCAGTTGGCGGACTTGTTGGTGAAAACGCTGGCACAGTGGAAGGCGAGTTCAAATTAAACTTTGCTGATACCAAAATGAGCATAGACACAAACTACAATATTGATGCAGTTATCACTATAGAAATCAAATCGGCACCTTCTATTCCAACAGGTTCTAATTATGGTGGAATTGTTGGAATAAATAACAAAACAATAAACAAAGTAAGTTCTAATGCAATAATTAGACCTAAATCAAGTAGTGTAAGTGGTCTAAATAATGTAGGTGGTATCGCAGGTTCAAATTCTGGAGATATTAAAAATGTTTTAAGTAATGCAACTATAACTGGACAAGAAAATGTCGGTGGAATTGTAGGAACATCTAGTGCTGGCACACTTGAACACGTTTACACTTTAATGTTTGAAAACTATGAACAAGATGACTTAATAAGCCACATTAATGACTACATTAAAATTAGTGGTAAGAACAATGTTGGAGGCATCGTGGGTTATGCAAGCGAAACAACAATTTCTTATGCTATGGTTAGAAGTTATGTTAAGCGAGAAATAGGCACCTTATTCGCTTGCGATATGCAAATATCTAATGATACTGACTATCAATATGCAGGTGGAATTGCTGGTAAACTAGAAAATAGTTCTCTAAATAATTCATTTGCATATTTAACACAACAAGGTAGCAAAAAAAGTATAATCGGTGGACTTGTTGGTTCTATTGATGCCGAGTCTCAAATTGATACTTGTTACTCTCGTGGCATAATCTATGGCACAGATAATAAGGGTATGATTTATGGAACTGGAACAAATAGTAATATTGCTAATGTTTACAGTGATGTTACTGACAATGCAAATACATTTGTTGATACTAACAAATTGAGCGAATATAAACAAGACGATAAAATTTTATATTACAAAGATAAAGAATTTAGCGAAGCAGATTGGATTATTGGAACAGCAGAAACTGATTATCAAGACTTCAACGACAACTTGCCAATGATTAAAATAGATGACAAGCCATTCATATTGCAAGAACCAAAAAGTTTGACTCTATCATTCAAAGAAACTGATTTTGGCAATATAACAAAAAGTGGAAAGAAAATTGAAAACGAAATTTCTGGAACACATAAAGTTTTAGATACAAACAAAAAAGCATTATTGTTCTATTACGCTAATAATAGCGAATTGAACAAAATTGCTATCAAAAATTTATTTAACACAGAAATTGTGCCTCAAAATGCAACAAATACTGTTAGATATACAAGTTCTAATACTTCTGTTATTAAAATAGAAGGAAACGAAATAGTAGTTGTTGGCACAGGCTCGGCAACAATTACTTGCACATCACTTCTAAACAATCAAGCAAAAGATAGTGTAGAAGTAGTGGCTGTAGATGCAATAACCATGTTTGACATTTATGAAGATGTAAATCACAGCAAAAATATAAGCGACCTTAACATAATCAAAGGTCAATCAAAAGAAATTTATTTTGGAAGCAATTCTAGTGCAGTTGCAAAATACAAAGTAGAACTATTTGGCTACAAAAAAACAACCGATACAGATATTGTGGCAAACAAAACTTACTATGTTTTAGATGCAGGAACAAACACTTATATAAAGGTTGAATCGCCAAGCAAAGATAATCTTGCTAATTATTACGAAGTAATTTACGAAGTAATTAGTGATGTCATATCAATTAATGGAAGTGCTGACAGTCTTGTAAAACTAACTTCTAACGACAGCATTATTATTGAAGGAAAAGAAAAAGGTCAGGCAACAATTAAATTCACTCCATACTTTGAAATTGATGATAAACTTGTAGAAGTTGGACTAAGCAAGACCATATCAGTTAATGTTAAAAACGGTATATCTAACATTTCTACAGAGTTCAACGAAGCAGATATTTCTCAAAAAGATACATTCCAAATGAATGTGACAGTCGAAAGTGACTGCGAAGACAGTGAACTAATAGAAAAAAATAGCATTAGTTCTTCAAAAGTTTATGCTAAAAATAGTCAAGGCGTTTTGGAACAGCAAACAAATTTAACAGTAGCTCAACAAGGCACAACTAATGTATTCAATATTAAAGAAAATGATACAGTCGTTGATTCCTTTGAATTAAGTATAGACTTGTCTAAAATTACTAACGGCGTAAGCATTGCAACAATTTCAGTTATTAAAGCACCTGTAAATTATCAAGTTGAAATGATTGTTAACTTTACGTCCTCCGTTAAAGATACAGATATCTCAAAATCTTGTGAGTTTACACTAACCATTTTGCAACAACCAGTTCATTTTGTTAACACTGAGTTTTATTCTTATGCTGAGATTGACGCAAGTGGAAACTATAACGTAAACGAAGTTCCAACAAGCACAATTTTAGCAGGGAAAATTGGACTACTAAAACTTGACCTATACCCAGACTTTGCTGGAATAGATAGAGTGGAAGTTGAGTATCAAAACTTTGGTTATACCGTTGATATGCAACAAATGATATACAAAGGCTATAACAAAGATGATACAAACAAGTCTAGTTACGAAATGTTAAATATGGCTACACCAAAAATTCCAAACGGAATAGTATTTGATAAGTCATACAAAAACATTCTTTCTAAGAAAGTTGGTAATGATTATTCATTTGATGGCTATTTATACATCTATGTTCTAATTCCAAGTTTGGCTAGCACAACTGGCTCAATTAATTTTAGAATTACAACATACTGTTCTAATGGCGATATCATAAAAACAAACAAAACTTTAGGCATTGACCTTCCTAGCGAAGTTGATTTGACCTTTAATGGCGACTACAATGCCTTTGTCGCAAATAACTACGAATACGAATCAAGTTTGGTAGTTAGAACAACACAACTTATGAAGTCAGAAAGCGACGATGTTAATTTGAGCATAGAAGCAAGAATAGATAACGGAAATTGGACAATGCTAACATTAGGGACAGAAACAAAATTAAGCGATGACTACTCAATCACAATTTCTAAAAACGGTAATTCTGCTCTAAGTTACAACCAAAAGACTTACACAACAACATATAAGATTAAAATAAAAGGTCAAATTGGTAATATTATTCAATTTAGGGCAGGTTATACAACCTTAGTTAATAACCAAAATCAAACTTATTACACTGCAAAAGAATTGTCGTTGCACTTGGAAAAATACACAATTAATGGTTTTGAGTTAGACGGATCAAATGCAGGTATATTTGAAAAACTCACAGGCTCGCAATATCGTTTGAAAGTTAAGTTAGTAACAACCTATCAAACATTTACTAATAAACAAGACGAAGAAGACTTACTAAAAGAAATTACTAAACTTGAAAACATAATTTCAAGTAAATTAAACACTTGGTATGCACTTCGTATAGACGAAAGTGTTGCAGGATTCCCTTATGCATATTTGCCAATAAAGACTAACAGCAGTTCTACAGACACTAACCGTCCTTATGATTACTTTATGTTCTTAAACAGTACTGTCGTAGATAAAGATAAAAACATAATTGATACAATCAATATTGCTCCAACAAGAGAATCACTAACCGAAGTATTGCAAGCAGTTGTGGCTGTTAAGTATGTTAATGGCGAACCACAATGGTATAAGCAAAATGACAACACAATGTCAGAAGAGCGAAAACAGGCAGAAAATTTATTAGCCAAATATTCAACAAATACTTATGATTATAACAACAGCACAATTTATCTAAGAGATAGATGGACACTTCACTTTATCTATAACAACACTTCTGATAAGCCAAACCCAATAGCAACATATGAGCAATTCAAACAAATGGCTAACTTCAAAAATTATCGTTTGGTTAACGATATCGTTATTGATGAAGCACTTGCTCCAATCAATACCGAAATTGCGGGACTAGACGGAAATGGCTTTACAATCTATATAACACAAGGCTTTGACCTAACAAGTCAAAAAGACGAAGATACACTAAATGTTGGTCTATTTGGAACTGTTAGTGAAAACACAGTGTTAAAAAATATTAAACTATCAATCAAATATCTAAATGCAAACACGATAGACCTATCTCAAATTGTAGAAGGTGGAACAGTTACAACACTAGATGCAACAAAAGTTAACTTTGGCTATATTGCAGGTGTTAACAATGGTTCAATCTATAACTGCGAAGTTGTAGAAAATGGTGAAGGCTTGACTACACCATCAGGCATAGATGAAAAGGAAGACGCAATCACAATCAAAACGAACATTCTAAACTCATCTAATACAACCGTTGAAACCTATATTGGTGGCGTAGTTGGTCAAAACAATGGTTCATTGACACATTCAAGAGCCACATTAAAACTATATGCAAACCGTGGCTATATTGGTGGAATTGCTGGTTATAATAACGGTGCTATTGCAAGTTCGTTCTATAAAATAAACAGCGATAGTGATATTGCAATCAAGAATGATGCTACAACCGAAATTAACAACCAAACAGCAGGTTTTGTAGCAATAAACGATACAAAAGGCACTATAAAACTAAGTTACACCGAAGGCTACAAGATTGAACAAATTAAAAATGAAAATGAAAGTGAAAGTAAAGATGGAAATCGATACATAGGTGGAAAGGTTAGTTCAAATGCAAATGCTTCTGGCTTTGTTGTAACAAACAAGGGCTTGATAGAAAATTGCTACTCTAACATAGAAGTTGTTAGTGAAAAGCGTTCTAGTGGCTTTGTGTTTAGCAACGAAGGTCAGGTGAGAAAGTGCTATTCTGCATCAAGTATGATAGAAAACAGCACATCTCATACAGCGTTTACTGGAACTAATGATAAAAACTTTGCAAATGTAACATCAACTTCTGTTATGGAAGATTGCTACTACTATGGAGATAGTAAAAATATCGTTAGCGCTCTAAATGAACAAGCCACTAAGTTTGAAAGAAATGAAGACTTAATCGGCTTTGACTTTAGTGAAAACGAACAAAACGGAAATTGGAACACACAAAAATTAATCTTTAATGCAAAAGAAAGGGAAGGCACAAAACCACAATACGAAGTAACAGAAAATGGATTTGGTTGGGGTCCAATAAGTGTTACTAAAGAAATAGTTAACCTTCCAACACTTGTTGATGCAAACATCATTGCAATTCCACATATTGCAATCAGTGAAATTGAGAACAAAGATGATGATACAAAAGACAAAGAGTATAAGTGGAATACTGACTACGACGGTTCTATGTTTAATCCTATAGTTATTAATAGTGCTAGTGATTATAACGAAAAAATTTCGACTATCACTGGAGAATCAAATGATGTAAAAGAAGAATCAAATGATGAAAAATCAGACTTGAATAACTTTAGTAAATACTTTAGAATAATCAACAACATTACTTTCTCAGCAACAGAAAAACCTACAACAACAAATGCAGACTTTAGTGGTTACATTTGTGGTAATGGCTTTACTATAAGTGGTATTGCAATTAGTGCAAACACAAAAGATTCTACATACACAACTAATGTTAAAGTAGGAAACAATGATTATGGCTTGTTTGCTACAATCGTTGGTGATACAAGCAAAATAATTTCAAATGATGAACATCAAGGAGTTACAAAAGAGCAACTCGCAACTGTAAAAGACTTGATAATCAATGTTGAATACTTATCAGCAAACCAAGTTAAGTGCGTAGGAACACTAGCAGGCAGTTTGATAGACGCTAAGGTATCCAACATCGTAATTGACGGCAAAGATGTAGTTGTTCAAGGTATGAACTTTGTAGGTGGACTTGCAGGACAAATTATCGGCGACAGTATTGTGAAAAACATAACAAGCAATGTAAGTATTAATGCTGGTAAATATATTCAACAAGACCAAACATATATTTATGACTTAACTCTTTCAAATTCAACAAATAATACGAAATACAATGTAACAAATTATGCTGATAAGGACGCAACAATCAACTATAGTTATGCTGGTGCGATTGCAGGCGTGGTTCATCTAACTAATGCTGGCAAAGTTAATAATGTTCTTGTTCAAAGTGGTAGCAGTTTGATTGCAAACCATGCAGGTTTGGCATTCGGTTTGGTGGGAGAAAACTCAAAAGTTTCTCACGCAACTGCAATCATAGATAGCGAACAATACATTCGTGCAACAACCACTGCTGGTGGTTTGGTAGCAGAAAACCGTGGAACAATTTCTAGTTCTAGCGTTTACTACGAAAATGGCACAAATTTAGGCTTCTATTCAGGCACTCCAAAAGTAATTGGTGGCTTGGTAGGATTTAACTATGGAGGCAAAATTATTGGTTCTATAAGCAAAATTGACGCTAAAAATAGTTCTAGCACAATCGCTGGTGGCTTGGTTGGCACAACAGTTGGTGGAGATATTTCATATTCTTACTCAACAGGCGATGTAGAAGCATATCACGTTCGTGGTGGCTTGATTGGAAGTTACCTAAAAGAAGATAATCTAGTTATGGAAAATACCATAATGAATAGTGAAAAAATTTATGCTATTAGCAAATTGAGATTTAAAAAATTCCAAGAAACTAAAGATGAAAATAGAGTTGCAGGTAAGACTTACTACTCTAAAGAGAATGGTCAATATTCTGTAAATACTGATTCTACCAATCCAAAAAAAGATAAATTATACGAAAGAGTTGATAATACTCCACAACTTATACTAAATCACACATTGTCGCTTCATAACTTTAATTTAAAAAACTCATTTAACCCAATAGAAGGCAACAAAGTGTTTGGTGCAGTTATTGGAGCAATAGATGGTGAAAATTCAATAAGTGATTACCAGAAAACTAAAGATACGACAATAGTTCAAGGAAAGACTTATTATATCTTTGAAAATAATGCATATACGCAAGTTTCAAATCCATTAGAAGACAATTTAAGTAATTATTACGAAAAAATAGAACAGTCAAACTACTATATCTACTATAATGATAATGATTACTATGGCGGTTACATCAGTAATACTCCAAATGGATCCACTGGTGGTGAAATTACTAAATGTAATGCTAACTACTTCACAAATAAAATTACAATAGCGAATAGAGTAGACCCAATTAACTTTACATTCAATCAAATTGCTCAATGTTCAAGTTATTATAAAACTATATTTGAAGAAGGAAGTTGGGAAATCTACTTTGATGTTACAAATCTAAGTAGAAACAATATGTATTTAGAAATCAAAAGGTAAAACAAAAAACACATAAAATTTGTATTTTATGTGTTTTTTTATACATTAACAATAAATTTTTTGCCATCATACTATGATTATATTGATAAAATTTAGGTATTATTATGAGCACGCAATTAAGATTTCAGGCATTATTAACTTGTTTGTATGATGGAACGCCCAAAACTTTTAAGAGTAATGAGGTTATGATAACAGTTTATCCAACGCCAAAAATGACAGTTATTAAACCCAAAAATGATACATCTAGTTCGTGTAAGTGCGAACTAAGTTCTAGGTATATTATGTTACTGCTTTTGAAGTATTTGTTATAGTAATTATATTAAAATTGCTATAAGATTATAATTAATTGAAAATGTTAATGGTTTGTGCTACAATCTAGCCATGGAAAAATATGATTTTATAATTGTTGGTGCTGGGGCAAGTGGTTCTATGTGTGCCATAAATTTGGCCCAAAAAGGCTACAAAGTATTAGTTATTGATAAATACTTGTTTCCAGCAAAAAAGTTGCTTGTAACGGGAAATGGCAGGTGTAACTTAACAAATAGTGGCGTATCATCTAAGTTCTACAACCAAAACATAGATAGTTTTTTGAATAAGTTTGGCTATAAGCAAACTATAAAGTTTTTCCAAAACATTGGAATTGTAACATACCTAGATGAACAAGGCAGATGCTACCCAATAACAAATAGTGCAACTAGCGTTGTAGATGCAATCAAAAATCAGTTTAGTAAACTAAGAATAGACTTTTTGGGTGGTCAAGAATTTATAGATTTGGACATGCTAAGTGGTTGCTATGTGGTTAAGATACAAGATAGTAGTTATTGTTGCGATAATGTGATTTTTGCTTGTGGTGGAAATAGCATTTTGGACTGTCTTAGTAAACTAAGACTGCAAACAAAACCATTTATGCCTAGTCTGTGTGCATTAAAAACAGTAGAAAACACAAAAACTTTGGCTGGTGTTCGTGTGCAAAATGTTTTGGTAGAGTATGAAGTTGGTAACACAAGAAAACAAGATGTTGGCGAGATATTGTTTAAAGACCAAGGAATAAGTGGAATTTGCGTATTTAATCTATCATGCCTAGGTGCTAGAGTGGGAAACTACAACGGCAAACTAACTGTAGATTTTTTGCCACAAATGTCAGAAAATAATCTTGCCAAACTCATACAAAATCACACATACATTTTTGAAAATGTTAGTGAAGTGCTAACTGGTATAGTTAATGAAAAAATTGCAAATGAAGTGTTAAAA
>CATZIR010000024.1 GCA_958420145.1 uncultured Eubacteriales bacterium
TGTGTAGTTGTTTTCCATATCTTTTATTATCTTTTTTTTGAATGTTTTTGTCAAATTATTTCGCTTGGTGTTAAAGTTGCGAAAAATTATTTCATATCTTATTCGTGTGTGGTTTTTACTACAATTTGACTTTTTTACTCTAATTTGCTAGTATTTTTGTATGGAAGAAAGATTTATGATTTTGGCACTAGAAGAAGCCAAAAAAGCATATAAAAAAGGCGAAGTGCCAATCGGTGCTGTGATAGTTAAAAATGGAAAAGTTATAGCAAAAGGGCATAACAAAAAAGAAAAAAAACATATGACAACTCGCCATGCCGAAATAGAAGTTATCGAAAAAGCCAGCAAAAAAATTAGAGATTGGAGACTGAATGGCTGTGAGATGTATGTGACGCTCGAGCCTTGCTGTATGTGTGCTGGTGCAATTCTAAATGCTAGACTTGACAAAATTTATATCGGTGCAATGGAGAAAAATTTTGGTTGCTGTGGCAGTGCCTACAATTTGCTAGATAGTGAAAAGTTTACAACAAAAGTGCAAACACAAACTGGCGTTATGGAAAAAGAGAGTGTGGAATTACTGCAGTTATTTTTCAAACAACATCGCAAAAAATAGATAAAAAGAAAGATAAAAGCAAGTTTACTTTTATCTTTTTTAGTTTAATAATTGACTTTTTTTAATGATAGCATTATCATTAAACTAGGAGATAGTATGTTAGATATTTTAGAAGAAATTGAAAAGACTGGCAATAGCGTTAATATGCCACACGAAAAAGCAGATTTGGTGTTTAATTTTAATGAGCAAAAAGAAGATAGCCCAAAAAACTTGTCTAAGTTTAGCATAGAAGAAATCGAAAAGCAAGTTGGTGTGGTTATTCTAAACATCACAGACGATAGTTTCAAAATGAAAGAGAAAGCCTATAACCTAATGATATGTGGCAAAAAAATGACAGATTGGGTTAAAAATGCCACTGAGCCTTTTGAAAAAATAGAACTTGAAATGGACAGCAAAGCAGACTTTATGCCACTAATAAAGAGCCATATTATGGACAAAAAATATACTCTTGTTTTGTTTAGTGACGCACCACTGATTCAATACAAAACCATTCAAGAAATATTAGAGTATTTTGTCATGAAGTCACTCAGCGTGCTAAAATTTTCTCGTGGCTATATGTTCGAAACCGACTATTTAAAGAGAATTGACAAACTGCTTAGCCCACAAATGCAATACTTTAACGAAGAAGATTTTATCACTTGTTATAGCCTAAAACAACTAGTAATAATTACTGACATTATGAGAAATAGAATACTATCTTTTCACCAAAAAAATGGTGTTATGATTATAGATAGTGCATCTACTTTTATCGACGCAGATGTTAGCATCGAAGAAAATGTTACAATTTACCCAAACAACAAAATTTTAGGTAATTCCATAATACAAAAAGATTGCTTTATTAGTGCTAACAACCTAATCGAAAACTCAGTAATAATGGAAAATTGCAAACTAGAAAATTCGGTTATTTCTCAAAGCGTTATCTCTAAAAACTGCGTGGTTATAAATTATTCTGTGGTCGAAAACAAATCTTTCTTGGGCGAAAATTGTTTTCTAAAAGGTTTTAATCACGTTGATAGCAAAGTACTAGACGATAACGAAACACTTGAAACATACGAAAAAAAGGAGTAAATATGATACTAATTGTAGGGCTAGGAAACCCAGAAGAAAAGTATAAAACAACATATCACAATGTTGGCTTTTTGGTTATAGACGAACTATGCGATAGATATGATATAAAACTAACCAAGCAAAAGTGCAAAAGTATGATATACGAAGGTCAACTACTTGGCAAAAAAGTTATCATTGCAAAACCACTAACATATATGAATCGTAGTGGCGAAGCATTGGTGGAACTTACTCAAAAGTTTAAGCCAGAAAAAACAGTTGTAATCTACGACGACATAGACATCGAAAAAGGAAAATTCCGTTTTAGAGAAAAGGGAAGCGCCGGCACTCATAACGGAATGAGAAGCATAGTGTCGCTAATGAATACCGAAGAAATTAATAGAATTAGAGTAGGCACAAAACCAACCGAAAAAGTTTACGAACTTGCCGACTATGTGCTTTCTAAAATGGATATAGATAGTTACGAAAAAATTGACGGCGCAATTAACGATGCAGTAGACTTTTTGGAAGACTACATTCAAAAAAGTTAATAAAAGGATAGTTAGATGTTTAACGAACTTGTAAAATCAAACATAAATAGTTTATTATACTCGCTTTATTTTGAACTCAATGCTCAAAAAAATGTGAGTATTTTTGATACAAGTTTTGGACAGAGAAGTTGGCTAGTTAATGACCTAAACAAAAAGTTTGTGTATGTGGTCGAGAGTTTCGACTTGCAAAACAAACTCAAAAAACAGTTTGAAAGTATGGGCAAAAAAGTAGATGTTATCTATTCTGTTGACTTTGACATCAAGCCTAGCACTTTCAAAAATGACGAGAACCGAAAACAACTCATTTCGTCGCTATATAACATCGCAACAGACAAAGTAGATGCAGTGATTATTTCACCAAAAGTGCTTATGCAAAAAGTTCCTAGTTTGCTAGGTTTTAAAAAGCATATTGTTTCGTTAGAAATAGGCAGAGAGTATAACATTAGTGACATCAAAAAAACTCTTATTGAGAGCAATTATCAAAAAGTAGAGATGGTGGAAAGCCAAGGTCAATTTGCTATTCGTGGTGACATTCTAGACATATTCTCTTTGGGCGAAGAACTACCATTTAGAATTGAGTTTTTTGGTAATCAAGTAGAGAGTATTAGCAGTTTTAATATTCAAAACTACTCTAAGGCTGTTAACTATCAAAAAGTGTCGATTTGTCCTAACACTTTGGTATTTACTGAGAATAATTCTCAAATTATTGAAGAACTAGACAGAAACTTTAGACTTGTGCAAAACAAACTTGATAGCGACAATCACGCTAGACTAAAAACTATATTAGAAGAAGTAAAGTTCAAACTCGAAAATTACTCATACAGTGGAATAGAAAACTATGTGCTTCCACTACTAAACTATACCGATAATATTCTTTCGTTTTTGCCTAAAAATTTTGTAGTTGTTTTTGATGATGTAAAGCATATTTACGATAAAATTAATTTTTGCTACGACGAGTTTAAAGAAAATTTCGATATGCTCAAAGGCACATTCGACGCATACGATTTTCACAAAAACTTGGTGATAGAAAGTAGCAAAGTATTTGCATGTTCTAATCAAAAAATATCTTTTCAAAATATCAACACGAGCAATAGAATTTTTAACCCACAAAGCGTGTTCTCCCTTAAACCTAGTTCTGTAACTAATTTTTATGGCAACTACAATCAAATTTTAGAAGAAGTGAAGTATTACCTAGAATTTGGCTACACTTTGATTTTGTATGCAAAAAACAACGAAACAGCAATACATCTAAAAAACTTTTTAGAAAAAGAAAATCAAAAAGTTTTACTTATTAGTGATGTTACCACGGCTCAATCAAAGGTGGTTAACATCTTGCCACAAACTGTGTGCTATGGCGCTGTGTTTGTAGAAGATAAAATATGCTTGCTTGGAACTGACGAACTCTTTGGAAAACAAGAATCAATAAAACAAACAAAAAAGACAAAAAGAGAAGTCTTTACTTTGCCAAAGATTGGCGACTATGTTGTTCACGAAAAATTTGGTATTGGAAAGTGCGTGGGAATAGAAAGACGAAAATTCTCGTCGTTTGAAAAAGACTACATTGTTTTGGAGTATGCAGGTGGTGACAAACTTTATGTTCCAACCGAGCAAATAGATTTGATTGCAAGTTATGTTAGTTCTAATCAAAATCAAAAACTATCAAAACTAGGCACGCAAGAATTTGAAAGAGTAAAGCAAAAAGTTAGAAGTAGCGTTAAGGAAATGGCGTTTAGTTTGCTAAACTTATATGCAAAGCGTCAACAACTAAAAGGCTACAAATATGCTCCCGACGACGAAGTTATGAAAGAGTTTGAAAACTCCTTTATATACGACGAAACACAAGACCAACTAGAAGCCATAAACCAAATAAAAAGCGATATGGAAAACGGCAAACTAATGGACAGACTTGTTTGTGGCGATGTGGGCTATGGTAAAACCGAAGTGGCTCTTAGAGCGATTTTCAAGGCAGTTTGCAATGGAAAACAGGTGGCATTTTTAGCACCAACAACCATACTTTCTCAACAGCACTACAACACTTGCTATTCTCGTATGAACAAGTTTATGGTAAGAGTAGAAGTGCTCAACCGTTTCAAATCTGCAAAAGAACAAAAACAAATTCTAAAAGACCTTAAAGACGGCAAAATAGATGTTATTGTTGGAACACATAGGTTACTCAGCAAAGATGTAGAGTTTAAGGACCTTGGCTTGCTTGTTTTGGACGAAGAACAACGTTTTGGTGTTCAAGACAAGGAAAAGATTAAAAACCTAAAAAATAACATAGATGTTCTAACACTTTCGGCAACTCCTATTCCTAGAACGCTCCATATGAGTTTGAGTGGTATTAGGGACATTAGTTTGATAACGACTGCGCCAGAAGGCAGACTACCTGTTCAAACAACAGTTACCGAATATAGCGATATTTTGGCAAAAGAAGTTTTGCTTAGAGAACTAAATCGTGGTGGACAAGCCATAGTGGTGTTCAATTCGATTGAGCATATCTATTCGCTTGCTGAAAAAATTAGAAGTTTGGTTGGAACAGATGTGACTATTGGTGTTGCTCATGGTCAAATGGATGAAAAGACTTTGGAAAATGAAATTTTCAAACTTTACAACGGCGAAACAAAAATATTGGTGTCTACAACACTTATCGAAAATGGCATAGACTTGCCTAATGCAAACACTTTGCTTGTTCTAAATGCCGATAGACTAGGCTTATCGCAACTATATCAACTTCGTGGTCGAGTGGGTCGTGGTAACAAGTTAGGATATGCCTATTTTACTTATGAAAAAAACAAGGTTATGACCGAAGACGCCTATAAAAGGCTCAATGCCCTTATGGAATTTACAGAACTTGGTAGTGGCTTCAAAATTGCTATGAGAGATTTAGAAATTCGTGGTTGTGGCAATGTTATGGGCAAAGAACAGCACGGCCATATGGACAAAGTTGGCTATGATATGTATTGCAAACTTCTAAATCAAGCGATTGCAGAAATAAAAGGCGAAAAGATAGAAAACAAGCGAGAGGTCAAGATAGATGTTGCAATAAATGCCTTTATTCCACACGACTATATCGTTGACAGCGATTCAAGATTTAGAGTGTATAACAATCTAATTTCTATCAAATCTAGCGAAGATAGAGAAAAGGTTACTAATGAAATCAAACAAGTTTACGGCAAAAATCTGCCTATTGAAGTCGATAACTTGTCAAAAATTTCGCTACTAAGATACTATTCACAAAAGATAGGAATTAGCAAGGTTAGCATCAATTCTCTAAAGGCAAGTGTGGTTTTTTACGACAAACAAACTTTGCTTAGTGAGAAAATGACAAACTGTCTTCAATCTTTGCCACTACAATATGTATTAAACTTTAATGATATGCCAACAATTAACATATCAGTTGGAGAAAACTCAAGTATTACTATTTTAAATGAACTATTAAACTTTTTGGGAGAACTACTAAAACAAAAATAGTTTAATAGTTTTTAAAAAAGTAAGCGTTTGTGTTTGGTTTTTTTTGATTTTTTTTATATAATAAATTCGCTATAATTTTATTGGAGAGAAAAAAGTGAAAACTAAAAGATTTTTTTTAAGTATAATAATTATGCTAATGAGTGCAATCACATTGATAAGTGGTTGTAGTTTAGTGCAGACCAATACAAAGGACTACTACGACAAAGTGGTTGCAAGTGTTGGTGATGACATCAAGGTTACAAAACGAGAATTAATCAACTATTACTCAAGTGCTGTAAATCAAGGTGCTAATTACTCTGTTCAAGATATTTTAGACGAAATTATCAACCGAAAATTAATAATAAAAGAGGTAAAAGATAATTTAAAAAACATTGTGAACAAATATTATCACAATGAGGCAATGCGAAGCACGCACGACTATATTGACAGCCAAATTCTAAACTACGAAAACATCATTCGCAGTGCAAAGGGTATGGAAATCGTTAAAGACGACGATGATACACCTTCTACCACATATGCTAAAGAAACAAAGTACGAAGCAAAATATGAATATCGTGATGGCAAATATTATGCTATTAAAGATGTTGAAAATGAAAGTGAAGTAATTGCAGACTATGATTACAAACACATCAACCATGGTAGCGAAAGTATTAGACAGCAAGCATACAATATGTTTATCAAGGCTCTAATTAGAAACGAAGAAGGAAAAAATCTCGATAAAAACGAACAAAATGTTTTGAATAGAGAAATTGATAGAGTTTACAAAATCTATGCAGATGACACATTCAATTCATTCTTCCAAACAAAGTACACATACAACTACGCATTAGAATCAAGCGATGTTGCTAAAAAATATAGAGAACTAGTTCAAGATAGCTATTCTAAATACCTTCTAGAAGGCGACAAAGCAGACAAACAATATAACATTAATATGATAGGCGACGGTGCAAATAAAAAAGGCGACCCAAATAGCGTTTACTATCACCCATACTTAAACGATAATACAAAAGGCTTTATTCAAGTTGCTCATATTCTAATTAAGTTCTCAGACGAAGAACTAAAAGGAGAGCTATTTGGAAAAGAAGGCGAATTCAAAGATATTGGAAGTTACAAAGAAATTGTAGAAGCATTTGCTAATGATTCTATTAGCGAAGAAGAATACAACACTAGACTAAGTGCTTGGAAAGCAAAATGTATGGGTCACAAGAGATATACTCTAGACACAGAAGTTGAAAGCGAAGGCAAATATGCTGGTAATGAATACGGCGACGCAATTAGTTATGCAGATATATTTAGCGAAATTAGACAAGCACTAAAAGAAATAGATGGCAATGAATCTCTTTCTAGCAGTGAAAAACTAAAACAAAAAGCAGAAAAAATCAATTACTTCAACTATCTATACAACCAAGATTCAGGCTCACTAAATGCTTCTAACTACTACACAATCGCACTTGATTCAACTGTAGACGAAGGCAAATGGGCAAAAGGTTTTGCAGAAGTAGCAAGAACTGTATATCTTGGCAGTGAAGATAGTGACTATAGCGACTACATTGCTTGCTCATACAGTGGCGCAGGTGCATACAGCAAAGAGTTCTTTACAACAACTGTAAAAGAAACCGACAAAGATGGTAAAAAGACATTCGACTTTGACAACGCTTATGCAGGATACCACATGGTATTTGTTGTAGGCAAGTATGAAAATATTTACGACGAAACAGAAATCAATTCAGTTAGTGATGCAGATATCGCAGACAAGTTATTCAACACAAGAATTATGCTTGGAACAGAAAAGACTTGGTTCGATGTTGTTGCAGACCAAATTTCATACAGTGACTTTAACACATATCGTGAAGGCATTATTGATACGTTAAGAGAAAATATTACTATTAACTACAACAAGAGTGCATATAAAGATTTGATGAATTAAAAATAGGAATTTTATTCCTATTTTTTTATCAGTTTATATATTATTTTAGAAGATAATTTTTAAGTTAGTTTTATAAACTCACAAATAACTTGACAAAATTAATATAAACTATTAATATACTTTTGTTAGGCTATGAAAAAAAGAAAACAAAAAAAATATACTGTCAAAACCTATAAAACAATAAGTGGTAGACAACTGTTTTTTATAAAAAGCAAGACTTATATAAGATCTTGCCATTTTGACCGCAATTTGAAGTTTTTCAAATATAAGTCATCTGACCCAAGATTTACAAGTTGTTCCATAAAATTTAAGTATAGCCTAGAAGAATTAAAACAAGCAGAAAAGAAGGTTACCAAAGAAAAAACAAAAAAGAAAAAACTTTGGAGTTGGCTATTTATTCTGCTAAACCTTGTGATTGTTGGTGTTATAATTTATCAGCAATTTAGCACAAATCAGGCTGTTTCGTTCGACGAACTAATAGCACTTAATCCAAACCTAAAATATCTCGCATTTGCGCTATTATTGGTGCTTGCAGATGTTGTAGTTGAATCACTAAAAACATTCCACTTGATTTATATTTCTACGCATAGGCTAAGACCATTCCTAAGTTATAAATCTACTCAACTTTGTAGATACTATGATGCAATTAGTCCCATGAGTTCAGCAGGGGAACCTTATCAAATTTTTTATCTAAAAAGCCGTGGAGTAAGAGGCGAAGTTGCTACAAGTATTCCTATTATAAAATCTCTATTTTGGCAAATGGCACATGCAACCATAGCAATTATTTTACTTATTTTTAATGCTACTAGTTACATTGGACTTGACCCTATTGTAATCACTATTGCTTGGGTTTCTATTGTAGTAAATTTTCTTGTTTTGCTTGTTGTTTTATTACTATCAACCAGTAAGAGAATAGGCCCAAGAATTGTGATTGGAATATTAAAATTCTTATCAAAACTTCACATAATCAAAAATTATCAAGCAACTTTTAGAAAGGTTATGAGATTTGTTATAAATTATCAAACCTGTATGCGTTCGTTTGCGACAAGTTTCTTTACGGTCGCATGCCAAATAATCTTGGCCGCTGGTCAAATATTTATATCATGTTTAATTCCTTACTTTATTTATAGAACATTTATTCCAGACCCAACAGTTTCGGCTTTGGACATAGTTACAAAGACTATTATTTGTAATCTTGTTAGTTTTGTTATTCCTATCCCTGGTGGTTCGGGGGCAGCAGAATATTCCTTCCTTGCAATGTTTAGTTCGCTGTTTACGAAC
>CATZIR010000025.1 GCA_958420145.1 uncultured Eubacteriales bacterium
GCTTGTATGAAAGTTTGTAACTATCTATCATTTGTTTTTCAAAAATTTCTTGTTTTAGCGAAATGATACCGCTAGTAACAAAACTATTTGTAGTTGGAGTAGACCAGCCAGTAGCCTTTTTAATATTGCCAGTTACTGTGTCGTCTGTAAAGTCCTTGTTTGCCAAAGAAATTTCTTGCTGAGTTGATTGTGCAAGAATACTAATTTTGCCAATGCTTGTTAGTAGTAGTCCTAAAACGCTACTAAAAAGTGTGCAAGCAATTATTATGCTTGCAAAGAAAAAGTTTTTAATGTTAATTTTTGATTTAGTCATATTTCTCACCTATATATTAATTTAACATCTAATTATATACAATATTAGGCAAGTTTGCAAACACTTAAACTATATTTAATAAAAATTTTGAGGGTACAAATTGGCAACCGAAAATCAATCTCAATTATATTTTAAAAATTTTTGCAAAACCTATTATTATGAAAAATTTAACTAACACAAAAATTGTTTGGATAGGTTTAATTGGTGGCTTGTTTGTGGGATTTTTAAACGGCTTTTTTGGGGGTGGAGGCGGTATGGTTGTTGTGCCACTGCTAATTTTTTTGCTCAACCTGCCAGAAAAAAAGGCACACGCTAGCGCTATCTTTGTGATTTTGCCACTTTGCGTAGTAAGTTCCATTGTCTACATAATAAAAGGGAGCATCGACTGGTTACAACTATTATACTCCACTATTGGCTTTGTAGTAGGGGGTGTTATTGGAGCGCTTTTGCTAAAAAAATTGGACAACAAAGTGCTTAGAATAATTTTTGCAATAATTATGGTTGGTGCTGGCGTAAAAATGCTATTTTAATAGCGATAAAAAATCTCATTAGGAACGAAAAAATATGGAATGGTTATGGTTGATTTTAATAGGAATTATTGGTGGCATACTTGGTGGAATGGGTATGGGTGGTGGCACTTTATTGATACCACTTCTCACAATATTTTTAGGACTAGAACAAAACATTGCACAGGGCATCAATTTGCTTGCATTTTTGCCGATGAGTTTGGTAGCACTTTTTATTCATTTCAAGAACAAAATGATCGATATGAAAAGGTCTTGGTGGCTAATTTTAACGGGAACGCTTAGTGCAGTTGGTGGGGCGTTGCTAGCCAATGTCGTTGAGCCAAAAAATCTAAAGATTTACTTTGCTATTTTCTTAATCTTGCTTGGAATTTTCCAGTTTGTATCTATTTTTATCTTTAAGCCAAAACCAAGTGGAGAAGAAGCAAAAAATAAATAAATATTTTATTTAATTTTTTCAAACTGAGAGTTTTTGTTGGACAAATTACTCATTTTTTGCTAAAAATATTATACAAAGGAGAATTTTACAATGAAAGCAGAAGAAGTAAAAAAATTACTTGGTGGATATAACTGCGGTGGCTGTGGCTACGACGATTGCGAACACTGTGCAAAGGCAATAATAAGCAAAGAAGCACCAGCAGATATCTGTCCTATGATTGACGAAGAAAATGTAGAAAAAATTCAAGCAATCGTAGATAGTCAATACTAATAATTTTTTGTTAAGAATTTTTGAAAAAGTATATACAAAATAAAATTATTGTGTTATAATCAAATGATTTTATAAAAAGGAAGAATAATCGTGAGAAAAATAGCAGTTTTAGAATTAGGAACTTTGTTTGTTAAAATGACAGTTGCAAATGTTCTTGATAACGACACTTTTGAAATTGTCGACCAAATAACCGACTCGGTTAGAATAGCATCAGACTTGTACGAAGATTGGCTTATCAAACCAGCAAGAACACAAGAACTTGTTGCAATACTAAAAAATTATAGAGCATATTGCCAATCACTAGAAGTTAGTCAAACAGAATGTGTGGCATCTTTTGAATATCTAGACGCAAAAAACCACAACAGTTTTATAGATGAACTATATAGCCAAAGTGGTTTCAAGTTTAGAATACTAGAAAAAGATGAACAACTAATTTTTGACTACACTGGCGTTATTAACACACTAGATGTTCCAAAGGGACTAATCATTGCCATTAGAGGCACAAAAACTCAAATACTAAACTACAATCGTAGGAATTTGCTAAACCAAGTGACACTTGACTTTGGCTCTTGCAATTTGGCAGAAGCATGCTACGAAAACGGACTAGAATCAAGCAAGTTCTGTGACAAGATGGTTAAGAAGTTTGAAAAAGAAATCAGTGACCTATCTTGGCTAAAAGAAATGGACCCAGAAACACAAATCGTTGGTGTTGGTCCAACATTTAGCGCTATTGGTAAACTTTCTAGAAAACTAAAAAAATACCCATACGACAAAGAACATAACTATGTTATGACCTTGAAAGACTTTGTTCAAGTGTTCGAGTTTCTAAAAACTATCGAAGTTGATAGAACCAAGAAGATAAAGGGAATTTCTACCGACAGAGCAGATGTCCTAGCAAGTGGAATTTGTATTGCTCAAGCAATCATATCTAACACAAATTGCGAAAACATTGTTATGAGTCAAAACGGCATTAGCGAAGGCTTAGTATTCAATATTGCTTCGCCAATTACACTAGAAAAACCAATCACAGATATTTTGGGTTATAGTTTAACAAGAAACACATCTGCCTACAACAACTATAGCACAAACACAGATGTAGTTTATAGTTTGGCTATGTTACTATATAAGCAACTAAAAGTTTTGCACAAGCTTCCAAGAACATTTGTAAAAGTGCTTAGAATTGCATCTACAATGCACGATTGTGGCAAGCGTATCGACGCAAGAAACTACGAAAAGAATGGTTTTGACATTGTGCTAAAAAGTGAACTATATGGTTGCTCACATAGAGAACAAATTCTCGCTGCCTTTGCAGTGGCTTGTCAAAAGACAGAAGATTTCAACTTGGTAGACTTTGTTAAGTATCGTGAAATCTTGGACCAAGAAGATATGGAAGCAGTTAAAAAACTTGGCATTATCATTCGTATGGCAAACGCACTAGACAAATTCAAGAAAAATAAAATTCAAGACATCACTTGTGATATCTTGGGAGATAGCGTCATTCTAAAGACTGTTGTAGAAAATCCAGTAGAAATGGAAATTCGAGAAGCACTTAGAAGCGAAGGCGATTTCTATAGAGCGTTCAAAAAGCGTCTTGAAATATTGTAAAAATTAACCTGCAATCGTTTGCAGGTTTTTTTATTTGTATTTTTGCGTAATATTTGATAAAATATAATGTATATTAGGTGAGATATGACGAAGGAAAAGTTTGTAATAGAACTAGGCAGTTCAAATACAGTTATCTATAAACTAGGTTATGGCATTGTGCTAAGAGAGCCTAGTGTTTTGGCACTTGATAAAGTAGAAAAAACCTACGAAGTTGGCACTAAGGCAAAAAAAATGCAAGGCAAAACAGATGACACTCTGCTTGTTGTAGAGCCAATCGAACACGGCGTTATAACAAACGAAGCATATGCCGAACTTTTGCTCAAAGGCTTTTTGGAAAAAGTTTGTCTTGTTCCTTATTCAAATACTGAAATAACATTTTGCACTAGCATAGGACTAAGCGATAATCAATTACTTTCGTTTATGAATATCGCATACGACATAGGTGTAGGAAAAGTTAAGTTCACAGATGTTTGCTTGTCGGCACTAAAAGGTGCAAAGGTTATGACCGACAAGGCTAATGCCTTGGCTTGCGTAAACCTTGGTGGTGGCACTATAAACTACGCTGTTATAAGTTTAGGCAAGGTTATCGAAGGCTTTAGTGTAAACTTTGGTGGCAAAGATATGGACAAAGCAATAATCGACTATATTCGTGCAATAAAGAATATGGAAATTACTTCGTCTATGGCAGAAAAAGTTAAAAATGAATGTGGCAGTTTGTATACGCAAGACACAACTAATATGGAAGTTGCTGGAATTGATGTCGACACAAAAAGACCAGTAACCGAAATTATCACAGCAAGTGATGTTAGAGACGCAATCATTCACTTTTTTGAAAATATAATGAAAGGCGTGGAACACTTGCTTTACTCTTGCTCGCCAGATGTCATTAGTGATGTTAGCCGAAATGGAATATATTTAGTTGGTGGACTAGCCAACTTTACGGGACTAGAAAATTATCTATCTAAAAAACTAAATTTGAGAGTGATAGTTCCAGACGAACCAGAAAATTGCACTATATTAGGCGCTTGCTTAAAATAAGGAGTATATGAACACAGTTGATATTATAAAATTTGTTTTACTTTTGATAGGCTCATACTTTATGGGCAATATTTCGTTCGCTCGAATTTTATCAAAAGCAAAAAAAGGAGATATAACCAAGTCGGGTAGTGGCAATCCAGGTTCTATGAATATGCTTAGAACATATGGCGCTAAAATGGGATTTCTAACTCTATTTTTAGATGCTATGAAGGCGGCTATTCCAGCACTTGTTGGACAATTACTATTTGGCTTTTACTCATACTATGGCAATATTGCTATGTATTCGGCAGGACTTGCAGTGATTTTAGGACACAATTTCCCAGTATGCTATAAGTTTAAGGGTGGAAAAGGAATTGCTTGCACCATTGGAGTTTTTGCCATTGCAGACCCAATTTGGACACTAATTTTCTTTGTTATAGCCTTTATCGCACTATGGTTTATCGATTATGGTTCGCTAATTTCACTATCTATAATCTCAGCACTTGTTATCGTGGAAGGCTTGAAAAATCAAGGCAATTTGGTTGTCTGCTTGCTACTATTTGCAATATTCGCTCTTGCGTGGATTCTGCATCGTTCTAATATTCGTAGACTACTTGTTGGAAAAGAAAACAAAGCCAACTTGCAAAAGTCTATTAGAAAGCGTTTTAACAAAGAAAATAGAACTGCACGAAAAGAATATAAAAAGCAAAAAAGCGAAATCAAGGCAGAGTATAAGCACGAAGTAGAAAAAATCAAAGACGACAAAGAAAAGTATAAACAAGAAAGAGAAAAATACTTGCTTGAGAGAAGACAAAAGAAACTTGAATATCAAAACAAAAAGCGAAAAGTGTATAACTACAATTATATTCTAAACATCGTTTCCACACAAAACGAAGACGAAAACAATAAAGATAACGAATAACATATCCTTTGGGGTATGTTTTTTGTTCTACACTCCTTTTTATTTGCATATATTTTAGCATAGCAAATCATTGGAGGATTGTATGGAACGATTTGATATTTACAAAGATATTGCTCAAAGATTTAATGGAGATGTTTATCTCGGCGTTGTTGGCCCTGTTAGAACAGGCAAAAGCACATTCATAACCAATTTTATGAATACACTCGTTTTGCCTAATATTAAAAATAGTTTTGCAAAGCAACGAACGATTGACGAACTTCCACAGAGCGCACAAGGAAAAACAATTATGACTACTCAGCCAAAGTTTGTGCCAAACGAGGCTGTAAAGGTTAGCATAGACGATGTAGAAATGAACATAAGACTAATCGACTGCGTAGGCTATATGGTGCAAGGTGCAATCGGTAGCGAAGAAGCCGAAAAACCAAGATTCGTAAAAACGCCTTGGAGTGACCAAAGTATGCCTTTCGACGAAGCAGCAGAACTTGGCACAAAAAAGGTTATAACAGACCACTCTAATGTGGCAGTGTTAGTTACAACCGATGGAACTTTTGGCGAACTACCTAGGTCTAGTTATGTCGAAGCCGAAGAACAAATCGTGGCAGAACTTAAAAAGGCAAACAGACCATTTGTAATTTTGCTTAACACTCTCGACAAAACGAGCGAAAACGCAAAAGTTTTGAGTGAAAGTCTAAGCCAAAAATATTCTGCACCATGCGTTATAATCAACGCAAAAGAACTTAGTCAAGACGATATCGCCGAAACATTCAATATGCTTCTAAGCGAAATGCCAGTAAATTCTATTTTGGTTAAAATGCCACAATGGTTAGAAGCGCTCTCTTTTGGCCACGCACTTATAAAAGAAATTATAGAAGAAATCAAATCATCTTGCGACGGATTAGACAAAATTGGTGACTTCAAACTATCAAAAACATTGTTTGAAAATAGTGAAAACTTTGAGCCACTAGCCGACAGCAAGGTAGTTTTAGGCGAAGGTAATATCATTTTGAGCGTTGAGCCAAAACCAGAACTATTCTACAAGGTTCTAAGCGAACAATGTGGTCAAGACATTCAAGACGATTTCCACCTAATTAGTTACCTAAAAGAATTAACTCACGCTAAAAAAGAATACGATAAAATTAAGGTTGCACTCGACGAAGTTAACGAAACAGGTTATGGCGTTGTATTCCCAAATCTAGAGGAGATGACACTAGAAGACCCAGAAATTGTTCGCCAAGGTTCAAAATTTGGCGTTAGACTAAAAGCATCAGCACCATCACTTCATATTATGAGAGTAGATATTAACACCGAAGTTAGCCCTATTGTTGGAACAGAACAACAAAGCGAAGACTTGGTAAAATACTTGCTCAGCGAATTTGAAAGCGACCCACAAGGAATTTGGGAAACCGATATGTTTGGCAAGAGTTTGCATATGTTAGTAAATGAAGGTCTAAACAACAAACTTTCTGCAATGCCACAAGAAGCACAGAAAAAAATGCGAAAAACTTTATCTCGAATTGTCAACGAAGGTAGGGGTGGAGTTATCTGCATTTTGCTATAAAAACAAAAAGGAACTACTTCTTAGTAGTTCTTTTTTTACTTAAAGTGTGGTCAAATCGCATATCAGTTAATTCATTTAACATTAAAATTAAAACTTTTCCACAAGATAATCTTAGTTGTGCGCCTCTTCCACCTTGAATAAAATGGTAATGTGTTATAATCTCATTTTCCATTAAATACCTAACAATAAATTCTGCAAGTGTTCCCATATCTACTCCTTTTGGTGTAATTATACATTTTTATTTTGATTAAGTCAATAATAATACACAGATTGGTGTAAAAAATGGAAATAAACATTAGTAAATCACTGAAGTTAATTAGAGAAGGTGAAAACATTACACAAAGCCAACTAGCAAAAGAAACGGGCATAAAACAGCAATCTATTTCCAGATGGGAAAGGGGCGAAAGATTGCCAAATATTCTTGATTTAGTAAAACTTGCTAACTACTACAAAATTAGCGTTGATGAACTAATTGGCAGAGTGGATTAATAAAATATGTTTGTCACATTTTTTGTACGTATAAATTAAAATTAGAATTTTATCATAAAAAAACGAGAAATTATCTCGTTTTTTTTTGTTTATTTTGCTTGTTTTTTTGAATTTTTCTTATTTTTCTTTTTTGGTGTGTAGGTTTTCGATTTCTTTTTGTTAGGCTTGAAAATTGTCATAAGGTCGTCGTTTTCAAGGTCGAACATACGCTTTTCTTCTGTTCTTACTTTCTCTACACGCTCAGGTAACTTCTCATTAGATACAGGGTAGACAACTTCGTCTTTTCGCTCTCTAATTTCAATTTGGTTGTATGGAATAGATATGTTGTTTCGCTTGAACTCGTTAAAGGTATTTTCCATAACATAGTAGTAAACGTCCCAGTAGTCTTCGTTGTCAACCCAGCAATAAGCAAAAAAGTTTATGCTACTATCGTTGAGTTTTTTTAGTCTACAAAATACATTTTTGTCTAGCCTTACTTTGCCGTTGCTTTTTATAACATCAATGATTATTTGCTTAACTTTTTCCACATCGCTTTCATATGCAACATCAAAGTTAAAGTCAACTCGTCTTGTGTCGTTTGCGCCATAGTTTGTAACTGCATTATTAACGATTGTCGAGTTTGGCAATGTTATTTTTTTGTTGTCGCTTGTCATTATTGTGGTGAACAAAAAGTTGATGTCGAATACGCTTCCTTCAACTCCATCGACACTAATATAGTCACCTTTTTTGAACATATGTGAAGATATAATCACAATGCCGTTGGCAAGGTTAGAAATGTTGCTTTGAAGTGCCATACCAATAGCAAGCACAAGAGCGCTCAGTGCAGTTATTATTCCATTAATTGAAATACCCATTATGCTTAGCAAGATTAATACCAAAACAAGATATAAGCAAAACTTCAAAATTCCGTGCAAGAAACTTTGCGTTACTTGTTCCATTTTGGTCCTTCTCATAATGCGTTTTACAATGTTTAATGTGATTTTAATCACGATTATTCCAATAACTAGCACTGCAAAAAATTTAATTATGTTGATATAGTTGTTCGTAAAGAAATTTTTAATTTTTTCCCATAGTTCTGCCCAGTTCATTTTTTTTTTTTTTTTC
>CATZIR010000026.1 GCA_958420145.1 uncultured Eubacteriales bacterium
TTATTAAACGAAAGAAACCTAAAAAACAAATATACGGTTATCACCACCAACCTTAGCCCTGACAAAATTTTAGACAACTACGGCGAAAGAGTTTACTCTAGACTATTCAACAAAAACGACTGTGTTTTATTCAACTTTGTTGGTGACGACCTAAGAATAAGTTAGTTGGAATATTATAAAAAAGGAACATTATACCTATTAATGTTCTTTTTGTTTGAAAAAGTTTTTATATTGCATCATTTTAATTTAGATTTTTTATATGCTATGTGGTAAAATTTTTTAGAGGTGAAATTATGTATAGATTGTGTCAAAGTTGTGGTATGGCAATAAAAAATGAAAATGTTTTAGGAACAGAAAAAAATGGAGAGCCTTGTTTAGATTATTGCAAATTTTGCTACAAGAATGGTGAGTTTACTCATAAGGTTGATATGCAAACTTTTGCTAAAAATGCGTGTGAATATAGTCAGTTATGCGCCGAATTTGCTAATCAAACAGACAGAACTACCGAAGAAATGGCAGAATATTGCGAGCGTTTGCTACCAATTCTAAAACGCTGGAAATAATTTGCTACATAAATAAAAATGAGCATACTTTGTTGTGATGCTCATTTTTTATGTCTAAATTCCTGTTTTTTCTAACTTTTTTATGTTCCTGTGCCTTTATACTTAGTTAAACTCCAATTCATAAAAATTAGGCAAGGAATGAAAAATACTATTCCAAATAGTGGTGACAAGCCATAAACGACTGCTGGCAAACTTCCCTTTCCTAAAATAAAATTAACTGGTAAGTAGTTAAAGCAAGCAATAGGAATAATGAAAGTGAAAATTCTAGAAAGCCATTTTTTGTAGATGTCTAGTGGGTAGAACGCAAGTTCTTTACTACCATTTGTGATGATGTTAACAAACTCCAAGTTGTCTATACTAAACACGCTAATCCCTGCGCCTATCATAAATATGCCTAAAATTACTAAGAAGCCACAACCTAAGGTTGCTAGTAGCACCAAAACCTTCCAAATGTTCCATTCTATGTTAAGGTTTGCAAGTGCAATTATCGACACAACTATTCCTAAGATTATTCTTCCAAACTTGTTAAACTCTATTTTAGAGCCAAATATCTGCTTGTGAATGCCAACTGGACGAACTAACATTCTGTCCAAATCACCATTTTTTATCAAACTTGGAAACTCATCGTAGCCACGAGCAAAACATTCGGCTAGAGAAAATACAGTGGTTATTATGCCAAACATTAGTGCGACTTCGTAAAAAGTCCAACCACCTACGCTATTAAACTGAAGAAACATCATATAAACTGATAAAAATTCAGCAACAGAAACGGTTGCTTGAGATATTCCCAAAAACAAAATATTAAGTCTGTATTCAAGCGATGTTTTTATTTGCATAGCAACATATTTTCTATACATTTTAGCCCCCTTGTATTATAGTTTTTTTGGCAGAACGATTAATGAGTAAGCGTCCAAGTAGTATCAAAACAACTAGCCAAGCGATAGATATTCCAATAAATATTAGTGCTTCTTTTGTTGGAATGTTTCCCACATAGATTCTAAATGGCAAATCACTAATAAACCTAAATGGCATATAACTTAGCACATTTTGAAGAACTTTTGGCATTAATGGAAGTGGAACATACATACCACCTAGCACACTGCAAATTGTTAAAACAATTTGAGTTGCCCCTTTTGTCATCATAGTTTTGAAAATTAGGTTGACAGAAAACATAGAGATTGCCACGCACACCATAAGCCCTATTGCTAAACTTACTAGGAACAAAATAAACGCAACAAAACTAACTGGAAGGCTAAGATTCATTCCGTTAGGTAGAAGTGCCGAAAGAATGATAATTGGTGCAAAACGAAGCAAGGTTGCTGCTAGTTTTTCGCCAGCATATTCGGCATACCACAGGTTGTAGATATTGATTGGTCTAACATATTTGTAGCAGACATTTCCAGAAGTAATTTCGCTACCAACATTTTTGCCTATTCCTATGTATCTAAGTGCAAAAAATGCCTGACCTAGCCAAACATAAGATGTCATTTGCGTTAATGTAAAGCCATTAACAGAGCCGTCTTTCATAAAAGCAGTGTATAGGCAGATATACATTAGTCCCCAAAAAAATTGGGTTGCAATGCCAGATAACGCCTTGGCACGATATTGCAATTCGCCCTTAAACTGCATTTTGAAAATGCCTAAGTATGCTCCCATTTTCTCTCCTTTATAAGTTATAGTCTTTATAAAGTTCAGCAAGCACTTCGTCTACGCTAATTGGCTCAACGGAAAAATCAACAACATTGTATTTTTCACTGAGTCTAGAGATAAAATCTTTTGCGTGAAAGATTGTGCCTTCGTTATTTTTTAGAACAGCCGTATTTTGATTATGGCTAACTGTTGTGTAGCCGTCAAGTTCAATGGAATCATAAGCACTCGAAAACTCAACTTTTACGGTCTTGGTTGCTCCGTATTTTTCCTTTATGGCACTAAAACTGCCGTTGTATAAAATCTCTCCACGGCCAATTAAAATTATTTTGTTTGTTAGCGCTTCGATGTCGTTCATATCGTGAGTGGTCAAAATAATGGTTGTTCCCCACTCTTTGTTGATGTATTTTACAAAGTCTCTAACTGCAAGTTTGGTTACAGCATCTAGTCCAATGGTTGGTTCATCCAAAAATAGTATTTTTGGCTTATGTAGTAATGCGCCTGCAAGTTCGCACTTCATTTTTTGCCCAAGGCTGAGTTGCCTTAGTGGTCTAATGAGCAAATCTTGAAGATTAAGCGTTTTGGTGAGCAAGTCTAAATTTTGCTTGTAGAGTTCGTCTGGAATGTTGTAGATGTCTTTTAGCAGGTCAAAACTTTCGATTACTGGAACATCCCACCATAGTTGCGAACGCTGACCAAAAACAACGCCAATATTGCGCACATAATTTTTTCTATCTTTCCATGGCACAAAGCCATCAATAACACATTCACCACTTGTTGGAGTTAAAATTCCACTCATAATTTTAATGGTGGTGGACTTTCCTGCTCCATTTGGGCCAATATAACCCACAATATCGCCTTCTTCAATGTCGAAACTGACATTTTTGAGAGCGTTAATAACTTTATACTTTCGTTTGAATAAACCTTTAATAGCCCCTAAAATTCCTTTATCTCGAATAGAAATCTTAAATTCTTTTGAAATACCATTAAATTTTATTATATTCATAGTCTAATTACGCTAGCATAAAATTTAGTCAATGTCAATACTTTTAGACAAATTTCTTTGTTTTGTTCAAATTTGAACAATAATGCATAAAAAAATGCCCAAAAAATTTGAGCATTATTTTTCTAAAGAATTATCATTTGCATACATAATGCCGTTAACACATAATGGCTTCCCTGATAAAATATTTTCTATTGGATTATTATCTAATTGTGAGATTACTCCGTTTACCACGTCAAACAGCACGACCTTACCATTTTTGTTTTCTATTATGTTAAAAGCATGACCTTCAGGTAAGCCTTTATTATCTACACCAGTATTTTTGCAAACTATATAGTTAGATTTGCAACCCATTGTGAGCCACAAATTGTGTGCTACGCTTGCGTATTCAGCACACGCACTACAATCTTGCATTTTAAAATTTTTTATCGAAGGTATTTGCCAGTTTTCGTTTTTATTCATCTTGACTTGAGAAAGTATGTCTCTTCTGCTAAAAGATGCATAAGTTGGCAGTTTGCCAAAGTAATCTTTTTCTGTTCTAAGTATGGCTTTTATTGTAGCAAGAGTGGTGTTTTTTTCTTGTTTTAAATATTTCTCAAGATTATCAAAAAAGTTGTAGTAAATGTCACTATCATCTATTTTGAAACTTTGCATTTTTAATGCGTTAATTTCAATTTCGTAGTCAAAGTTGAAAAATCCGTTTTGAAAACTATTTTTTGATAATGTCAATATTAGGTTATCTATTAGTTGATGTTTTTTTGATTTATTTTTTTCGGCAAGAATTTCTTTATATTTTCCAGCAACTTTAGGCTCTATACCATATCTAATGATAACATCACTAATCGTCTTATCGCCTTTATTAAAAATTTCCATTTTGTCTCCAACTTAATAAGTATATCATAAATTTTTGAGATTAGCAATAGCAGATTAGTGAAACTTCCAAAACAAAAAGTAATACAGTAATAAAATTAAGAGAAAAATTATGCAAGCATAAAAATAAACATTTGCCATAATATTGTAAAAATGTTACTATATCAGTAGTAAAATTATTACCTAAGGGGGCTTGATATGTTACAAACTGAAATCACAGTTCAACTTTTTGAGGATATAAAGAATGTTGAAAACAAATTAATAAAATTAGGATTTTGTAAAACAGAAGAATTGAATATTCAAGAGAATTATTTTACAAACTTGAAAAACGATGCTTTGAAAAATGCATCATATTCTAATTTGCTAGTTACAAGTGTTATTTTGCGTTCTTACACTACATTAAAAAATAAAGTTCCAACAGCGAAGTTAATTCGTAGATTAGAAAATCTAGACAGCCACAATTATGCTGTAGGCGAAGAAAGGGTTATAAAAGAAGTAGAAGATGAAGTGCACTCTCGTAAAGTAATGACTAACATTGGGTATACCAACTGGGTTACATTAAAACAAAAAAATATTTACTACAAAAAAGGCGAAATAACAATAATTTTAAGCGATGTAGAAGGCTTGGGTAATTTTATAGAAGTTGAAGAATACCCATCAATCTCTAACCTAGTCGAAACAGAAAAAATTGATATATTAAAGCAATATATTAAAAGTTTTAATTTCAATATTGGCAATGACTTTTCTTGCAAAAAAGTATATATGCTTTATCAAAAAAATAGTGCAATATAATACAAAAACAAAAAACCACCAGTGCATTGGTGGTTTTTTTAAGCATTATTTTATCTCTTTTAGGTTGCCGTAGTGGCATCTAAACGACTTAAAATCTTTTTGGTTCATAAAATACTTTCCTACAGTTATTTATAAAATTAATGACATAAATATACCACAAATTTTTATGTTTTGTAATTAAAAAATAGTGTTAACTCTAATCGTCTAATTCGCTAAATATTGGGTCATTAAAAAATTCACTTAATGTTAGTCCAAGTGTAGAACAAATTTGATAAACAGTGTCTGTGCTTACTCTTTTCTTTTTATTATTTATAACATCGCAAACAGTTGAACGTGGAACACCACCATTTTTGAAAAGTGAGTATTGAGATAAATTTCTTTCTTCTAATAGTTTGCTTACTCTAATGGCAATCGCTTCTGATAATTTCATTATTCCTCCATAGTTCGCTATTACGAGCGTCCCATATGTAGAATTATAAAATTAAATAAAAATTATTCAGTTCGCTAGTTAGAACGCTTTGTTCTTTTTTTTAATAATGTTAAACTATAAATAGTTCGCTAATTGGAACTATAAAGGTAATTATGTTTAATTTATTTATCAAAAAGAAACCAAAGGTTATGCAACCATTAAAAATTTGTTTTACTGGGCATAGACCTAAAAGTTTGCCTTGGGCCTATGATGAGACAAAAGAAAGTTGTGTTTTGTTCAAGAATGTAATGGCTTCGATAATCGAAAAAGCCATTGTAAGTGGCTACACATACTTTATTTCTGGTATGGCACTAGGTATAGATATGATTTGTGCTGAAATTGTTTTAGAACTAAAAAAGAAATACAAAAATGTTATGTTGGAATGCGCTATTCCCTGCTTGAGCCAAGAAAAGAAATGGTCATTGCTGGAACAAAAAAGATATAAAAAAATAATACGCAAAGCAGATGTTGTGCATTATGTAAGTAAAAAGGAATATACCGACACTTGTATGAATGAAAGAAATAACTATATGGTTAATGAGTGTGATGTTGTTATTGCAGTTTGGAATGGAAACCCTAGTGGCACGGCAAATACTATTAAGATGGCAAAAAATGCTGGCAAAAAAGTTAGAATAGTTGACCCATTCGACCCAAGTTAAACCTGACACCATTTTTGACACCATTTTTGACACCAAAAAATTATTAATATAAAAAAATAGTAAATTTTAGAAAATGTAAAATTCCCTGAATTTACTAGAAATATTAGTTATAATATAACAATAAAAAAAGATAGCAAATGCTACCTTATTGGAGCTAATAACGGGAATCGAACCCGTGACCTCCACCTTACCAAGGTGGTGCTCTACCGACTGAGCCATATTAGCACGAACCAAATGTTTTGCCATTTGGTTGAATATTTAGTTGTAATGTTTTAGCATATTGCCAAATATGTTTTTGGCTTATGTTAGCCTTCTTATTATATTTATTGTAAGCAAAATTGTCAATAAAATTAGACAATTTAGTCTTGTTTATCAAATTTTGCATTGCAATATGGGCAGTAGTAACCATTTTCGTTTTTTTCTAAGTTGCCACCACAGTTTTCGCACTTTTTTTGATAAGTTTGTTTTTCTTGCTTTTTGTTATTGTTGATTTTTAGTTCGTTGCCATCGAACAAGTAACCTTTTAGGTAGTTTTTGCTCACTGCTTTTGAGAGATGAGTTTTTACTTGTTCAGGGCTAAGTTGAAGTTGAGTTGCAATGCCGTTAACGGTGTATATATTCTCTTTTGTAACAGCGTCGACTACTCTACCTTGTTGGTTAAAGCCTGCATAACTAATCCACAGCATTGGCGCTCCATAAAAGCCAAAAACGACCAAAATTATGCCAGCGACTAGCCCAAAAGTATTAGATTTAGTTGCTGATATAACGATTAGTGGAATACCTGCCACAAAACCAATCGTTGCAAATAGTGCTATAAAAAATAAAACTACAGTAAATTTTTTTAATCCAAAATCTTTCATATAAATATTATAGCAAAAATAGTGTCTAAAAGTAAAATTTTTTAGTGCTATTTATTAAACTCCTTTAACACATTATTATTCAAATATATATAATGATTATGACCAAAAAACAAGGAGGACTTATGAGAAAACAAAAGTCGTGCCAATCAAGATGCGATAGTTTGTGTTATGTAACAAAAAAAGTTGCTGGTGCTACTGGGCCAATGGGACCTATTGGAAGAACTGGGGCAACAGGACCTACTGGACCAAGAGGCGTTACTGGACCCACGGGAGCGACAGGACCTACTGGTCCTGCAGGTTTGCCAGAAATAATTTCTCGCTCGACTACAACACTCGATCCACATGAGAAGGCCAGTGTCGTCTCCACCACTCAGGGCGAAAAAGTTATGCTAGATTTTTATATTCCAAAGGGCGATACTGGAAAAAGTGAGACAGTAAGTGTTGGAAATGTATTTACTGGAATGCCTGACGAACCAGCGTCAGTTAAAGACAGATATTTTGAAGGAACACACTATTTAGATTTTAACATTCCTCGTGGTGCTACTGGCGAGAAGGGCGACACTGGACCTGCTGGGCCTAAGGGAAATACTGGCGAAGGAGAAAAAATACTCGTCGACTGCACCTACACCGTTGATTTTGACGAGCCAGCACGAGTTGAAGACGAATTTAGTGATAATACCCATCACCTTGCCTTTTATGTTCCTAGGGGTATTACTGGTGCTAAGGGAGACCAAGGTGTTCAAGGCGAAAAGGGTGATGTGGGGCCACAAGGACCTGAAGGAAAAACAAATGTTTTAGGAGCAATGATTTTGTCATACAACGATGATCCAGTTACTTTCCCTATAGAAGGAATAGAAATAAAATCCAATGCCAGAGTGCCATTAAAGAGATTGGAACTAAACAATGGAGGCATCGTAACATTAGACAATGTAGATAATACAATTCAATTTAATAAAACTGGGGTATATTTAATAAGCTTTACTGCAAATGCCTATGTTAAAAAAACGGGAGCAGATTTTGACCCTAAAACTGACTTTGTGGACATTGCTTTTAGAGAAATTGACAGTGATAGAATTTTAGTTGGAGCAAATGCATATACTCCACTCGAATGTGCAACAAATTTATATGGTCAAGGACTGTTTGTTGTGGATAATGTTGCCATTGCTTACGAATTAGTAAATTTACAAAAAAAGAGTATTTTTATTAATGGCTGTGATATAACTCAAACTGTATCACATTCATATTTTTCTGTTCCAATGGTTTCGATAGT
>CATZIR010000027.1 GCA_958420145.1 uncultured Eubacteriales bacterium
GCTAAAGATAATTATTGGGGATACATAACTAGCGGAGGAACTGAAAGTAATTTCTGGGGAATTAGAGAAGGTTTTAATGCGTTTCCAGAAGGTAAACTATATTTTTCTGCTGATACACATTATAGTGTAGAAAAATTTGTTACTAATAATGAAAATAAAATATATAACTATCAAAAAATCAAATCCAATAAAGATGGCACTATAAATGTAGATGCATTGATTAATCAAATAAACGAAGATGTTAGCAATGGATTAAAAGGTGTAGTTTTAGTACTTACTTGGGGAACAACTTGCAAAGGTGCTGTGGATGATGTTAAGACCATTACATCGTATTTGCTTAAAAACAACATTCCTTACTATTGTCACTTAGATGCGGCTTTGTTTGGTGGAATTCCAAAAAATCAAACAAACGCCCCTACTATTACCAATATTAAAGAGTACAATATTGATTCTGTTTCAATTAGTTTACACAAATATTTAGGCTCAGCAAGAGTTAATGGAATTCTAATTGCAATGGAACGTCAAAAACGCAAAATGGTAGACTACATAGGGCAAGAAGATTCAACTTTGTTGGGTTCAAGAGATTTCCTTCCTTTCTCAACATATCAAAGAGTCAAAGAGATTCTACTAAGGTCACCATCTAATAAATATTCTAACAATGTTGAATATTTTGAAAAACAATTAATAAAAAATCATATTCCTTTCGACAAAGATTTATATAGTAACATATTTGTTATAAAAAAGCCTAGTGACAAAATTTGCAAAAAATACCAACTTGCCACATTCGTAGATGGAAATAAACACGAACACGCACACATACTAATTTTCCCTTTTCATAAAACAGAAGTGATTAATGAACTTATAAATGACCTAAAAGGAGATAACTAATGAAATCTGCAGTAATAGTAATAGATATTTCAAAAAAAATTAATGTTTATGATTATGTTTCTAAGATTAAGCCTTTGCTAGATAATCTTGTTAGTTACGACAAAGTGTACTGTATACTAAATAATTTATTGGTTGATGAAACATCAAGTTTGTTATACGATAAAAATACACTTGTATTTGAAAGTATGAAAACTTTAATTAACCTTGGATTTAATGAAAAAGTAACATTTTTACTACAATCAAATTTATTAGGACTATATCCATTAAGCAGTGAGTTATCAAAGCACATATATATAAGCAAAATAATAAAAAACGAATTTTTAAACACTTCAATTCAAAAAAATTCTATTAACGACATAAAACTTTCAAGCCTTATCAATGTTACAAACATAATTTCTTCAATTATCTTGGTTAATGCAGATGATTTATATGCTTCAAAAACTTTCGAGCCACTTTACTATTTTGCAAAAAAGATACTAACTAATTATAACGAATCTAATGATAAAAAATTATTTCTGCCAAAACTAGTATTAAACAATGAGTTGACTTGCAATAATTTGAGTGCTGACGGAAATGCATTTATTTCTGATAAATTTGATAATGACTTGGATCTATGTCTTTCTGGTGAAGAACTTAGACGCAAAATAAATGGAATTTATACCGATCCTAACCATATTAGAGTTGAAGATAAAGGCAGTGTGGATAACAATCCGTTATTTGCCTTTGTAGATGCTATCTGCGATGATGAAGATGTTCAAGAATTTTTTGGACTAAATTCTGTTAACGAACTAAAATATCACTATACCCAAGGAGGAATTGGTGATTTTAAGGTTAAAAAAATGCTCTATTCGGCATTTGTAAAAAAATTTAGTATATGCCTAAATGAAATCGACCCAAAAATTTTAGAGTCAAGATTAAAATAAGGAGAAATAAATGAAAAACAGCAATGAAATTATAAATGATTTTGCTAAAAAGAATAACTGTACAGTAGAAGAAGCAACTAAACAAATTGAGTTATTAGTCAAAGAAACAAAACTAACTAATGAAGGGATTGATAGAACAATTGAAACAAATGGTTACATTCGTTTTCCTAATGATTTAACATTATATTCCTATGGAAAAAATAACGAATTGAACAATAAATATTTGTGTTACACTCCAAACATTAAACAAATTTTAGAACTAGACAAAAAAGATATAGCGATTGTTAGTGGCTTCGGCGCAACCAATTCTCCAACTATTGGAACACTTTCCATGATGCTTAAACTCATTGAATTGCAAAAAGCAACCAACTTGTACACCTATGTAATAATCAATGATTTAGGCTCAATTAACACAAGAAAAATTGACCCTGAATATGTTCTAAGGTTAACAGAGCATTTTAAAGATTTTTTGGTAAAGTTGGGCTTCGATACACAAAATGGAGAAATACGTACACACAATGACTTGGACCATGCTAGAACATTTTCTTTAATTGCTAGTAATATTAAACTTGAAGATTTTGTTGAAAACACGGAAGCAACCGATGATACATACAAGAGATTAGACCTTAGGGGGAATGATTTTTCTGCTATGGTTGACCATGTCTACACAGCGACAGATGTTCTACTTCCTATTTTAAAAGACAAGAAAAAGGGTATAATTATACCATGTGGATTAGAAGAGTTTTATCATGCAAATATTGGCGGAATTGCTATTGGCAGAATGTTAAACTCCAAATACTATAAATCATTTATTCCAAAAGGAATTCAAATTGGCGCGCTTTATAGTAAACTAATTGATGGATTTTATCCTTATTTTAAGCAATCAAAGAGTATAGAAAATGCTTCTATCTACTTAGGTGACTCAAAAGAAATAATAAAAGACAAGATAATGTGTTGCTTTGAGTGTAATGAATATGTTATATTACAAATGATAGAACAAGGAACAAATTGGACAAATAAAGAGATTGAAGATGCACGTACTGCTTTTAAAAATAAGTTAGTTTCGCCTAATGATTGGAAATCTACTAAGCAAAAATTTTGTAACTGGTTTATATCAATAAAAGAAATTTGGGACTCTTACAAAGAAGATACCAATTTAGATTTAACAAAATTATTATATAAGGAGTAAAATTATGAAAAATATTATTTTAACAGCCGATAGACCTACAGGCAAACTTCACATTGGACATTTTGTTGGTTCACTAAGAGAAAGAGTAAGATTACAAAATGAAACTGAGTATGACAGTTTGTATGTTATGGTGGCCGATGCACAAGCATTGACAGATAACGCAGATAATCCTACAAAAGTTCGTAATAACGTTGTGGAAGTTATGTTGGATTATTTGGCTGTGGGACTAGACCCTAAAAAAACTACATTTTGTATACAATCAGAAATAACAGCACTACCGGAAATTACAGCATATTTTATGAATCTCGTAACATTGCCAAGATTGTTAAGAAATCCAACTGTTAAGAATGAGATTCACGCACGTGGTTTTGACAACTCAGGTGTTCCTGTTGGTTTTGCAAATTATCCTATTAGTCAGGCAGCAGATATTACTGCGTTTAAGGCAAATCTAATTCCTGTTGGCGAAGACCAAGAACCAATGCTAGAACAAACAAGAGAAATAGTAAGAAGTTTTAACAGAACTTATAACACTAATTGTTTGGTTGAATGTAAATCTGTTTTAGCAAGCAATGCATCTAGTATGAGACTTCCAGGAACCGATGGTAATGCAAAAATGAGTAAATCAATAGGCAACTGTATTTATCTTGCTGATGAACCTGAAGTTATTAAGAAAAAAATTAATTCAATCAAAACTTTCCCAAGACAAGTTAGTGAACCGGGAATAATTGACAACAATGTTTTATTTATTTATTTGGATGCTTTTTGTGAAGATAAACACTTTGCAATGTTCTATCCTGAATTTAACAACTTAGACGAATTAAAACAAGCATACAAAAAAGGCGGAATAGGTGATGGTAAAGTTAAAGGCTTTTTGAATGATATTATGCAATATGAGTTGAAACCAATCAGAGAGAGACGAAAAGAATTTGAAAAACAAATTCATTCAATTATTCAAATTCTCAAAGAAGGAACAGAAAAAGCAAACAAAGTGGCAAATCAAACATTAGCCGAAATCAAGGAAGCTATGTGTATCAACTATTTTGCTAATGATGATTTTGAAAATGAGCAACTAAAAAAGTATAATAACTAAACAGAAATTGTTTGGCAAAAAGTCACATTTATGCTATAATAAGTATATAAATAAAGTATATATTTTAGTAGCATAAATACATAGGCGAATAGCTCAGTTGGTAGAGTCGCGGTCTCCAAAACCGTTGGTCGTGGGTTCGAGTCCTACTTCGCCTGCCAGAAGGTCATAGAATTAATCTATGACTTTTTTTGTTTTATATAATATTGATTATTTGGGAGAAATTTATGTTTTAATTTTCAAAATAAACTATCTATACTTCAAAAAGGTGCAATCATTTGTATAAAAAATAAATTGTCTGCATTAAATAAAGATACTTTAAGCAGTTCCAACGGGGACTGTTTTTTCTACAAAAAAAGACTAATAGGGTTTCTTATTAGTCTAAATTTTATTGCAGTCGTTAATATAGTAAAATAAAATTTTTTTAATAAATTTGACAAATTTCTTTTTTACTGTGATATAATGTTTGAAAGAGTGGAGGGGTGTTATGAAAATAGAAAATGAAATCACAGTGCTAAACATTAATAAAGATAAGTTTATCAAGAAAATTTTGGAAGCAGGCGGAAAAGAAGTATCACCAGAACTAAAACAAATTAGATGTGTGTATGATTTTAATCCAGTAAACCCACACAAGTGGATTAGATTAAGAACTAATGGCAAAAAGACTACACTAACCATTAAAGAGACAAATGCAAATAGCAAAATGGGCGCTAGAGAACTTGAAATAGAAGTTTCGGATTTTGAAGAAACAAACAGAATTTTGAACGAACTTGGCTATAAATACAGAAATAGACAAGAAAATTATAGACACATTTTTATGCTAGATGGCGCAGAAATTTCGATTGATAGTTGGCCAAAAATTAAGCCATATGCAGAAATAGAAGCGGACACAAAAGAAGATATTGCTAATGTGATGAAAAAATTAGACGTAAAACCTAATCAAATTACTGAGTTAGATGTTTGCTCAATCTACTCCGATATTTATGGTATCGACTTGCTGTCGATAAAAGATTTGACTTTTTAGACTTACGTACTCACTAAAAACTACCTAGAACTAGAACTTTTTAAACCTAATGTTTTATATTAATTATTTAGAGATAGGGCATTGCTGCAAATAACAAGTTGTGCAAGAAAATATGCAAATTTTTTAAATGATTATGAACCATATGAAGAAATTAGAGAATTTAGACGAATTGGTCAAAAGTTTAATGGCTTTTCTAATACGCCAATTATTTTTGAAAGAGACAAAAGTTACAAAAATGACGAGCCTATTTCTGATTTTTTACTAAACGATTGGGCAGAAATTATCGTGTCAGAAAGAATTTATAAAATGCTAAAAGCAAAATATTCAAACGAAATAGATTTTTATGAGTGCTTTGCTAATGATGAAGGAATTCTTAAGCAATATTATATTTTAAGAGCAAAATACATTATAGATGTATTAGATAGAAAAAATAGTTTAATGGGAGGAATATTAGGAAGAGCAATTAAAAGTGTGATTATCGATAATATACCTCAGCAGTACAATTATTTTTACATAAAAGATGGCGAGTCTATGGTTATCTCAAAAAAATTGTATGATGACTTAAAAGCAATATCTCCAACTAATTTTGAAGTGACTCCGATTCCAACTACTAGCGAAAAATTAAAGGCAAAAGAAAAAAACTTGGCGAAAGCACAAAAGTAAAAAACTAGGAGTAAAAATGTATTTAGATGAATTGTTAAAAGCGAAATGGAACGTAGATAGAAAAGATGAATTCAGTATGAGTTTATGTAAAACAGATAACATAAGAAAAAATACTTACTTGCACACACTTTATAGCCCAATTAAGAATATGGCAAAGTATTTTTCAAAAAAAAGTTGGTTTTTACCAAAGGATTTGAAAGATTTTTATAAGCATTATAACGGACTAAGATTATTCTTTTCTTCTTTTAATATATACGGTTGTCAAATTAATGTTGGGATTACAGATAAAGTTCCTTACGACATTTTTATACAAAATTATAACAAGCCAAATGATTTAAACTATATAGTTTTTGGTAATATTTTATCTTGCTATTATTTTGCTTACAAAAACGATGCTAACGACAAAAAATATTATAAGTTGAATGCACAGGATTACTCGGTTGTAAAAACATATGATAGCCTTGATGAGTTGTTTAAAGGCGAATTGCCAGTATTTATTGATGAGTACAATTTAGACGGCACGAGAAAACATCCAAACATAAACGGAACAACAAAGCAATTTCCTTTGTTTGCACATATTTTTTCAGGTGATATAAACTGGGAAACGGACAAGTAATAACAAATATATTTTATATGCTGGCGCTTGCCAGTTTTTTATTTTTACGACTTTTAAAATTTTCATTATACTTTATTTTTAATGACAAATTGGAGCAAATATGTAATAATAAAAAAAGATACTTAATTTCTAGGAGACTGATATGGAAATTAAAAGAGATGATTATTACTACAATGGCGAAGTAGATAGCAAAAATTTGCCACACGGAAAAGGTGAACTAAAAACAAAAATTAGTACATACACAGGTGATTTTTTTCACGGAGTTAAGCACGGTTTTGGTAAAGAAATTTTTACTAGTGGCAAAACATATGAAGGTCAATTCAAAAATGGCTACTTTTTTGACATCGCAGGCACTATGATAGACGAAAATGGAACTAAGGTTATCGGTTCATTTGTAAACTATTTGCCAAATGGTATTTGCTCTGTTGACAGCAAAGATTACAAGTATACTGGCGAGATGAGGAATGGCAAAAAAGAAGGCAAAGGCAAATATATTGCTATCAATAAGGCTTCTGTTACTGGCATATGGTGCAACGACGAAATTGTGTATGGAAACATTAACTATACATATGGAACTGAATATAAGGGCGAATTTATCAATAATGCTCCAGACTCGGGTGACACAAAAGCAATGCTATACTATCGCTACAACAAGTATTTTAGTCCTATTGAAACTGGCAAGTTCAAAATTAAAAATAGTAGTTACGAACTAGAAAAAATAGACTATCAAAATTTGAATTTTGAAGATATAAAAGAATTTGGGGTGTAGTATGAGAGTAAATGAAATCAAAATGACTTTATTTGGGTTAGATGGCACATATAGTGGCGAAATGCAACATAACGAAGCAAATGGTATAGGTAAATTTTCTTGCGATAAAGATATAAACGGCAAAACGAACTTTATGCTAATTGTTGGTAATTTTGCAAACGGTCTTCCTATGGGAGAATGTGTGAAAAAGACTTTTGAAAACCAAATAATCGTGGCTAACTTTATCAACGGCTATGCTTGTGGAAATGGTAAAATTTACTCATATAACGGCATATACGAAGGAGAACTACTAAACGATTTGCCACATGGAAATGGTGAGTATTTTTGCTGTGAAAACATAGAAGAAAAGTTTGACTTGCACGACGACTACAAAAAATTGCTCACAAAAGAGACGGAAGCAAAAAATTTTAGACTAAGTGGCATATGGCAAAATGGTCAAATGGTTAATGGTAAACTAAGTGACTTTGACAATAAAATCTCATACGAGGGACAATTTAGTCAAGGCGTATTTAGTGGCTATGGCAAGTATAGCGATTTAGATTGCGACTACGAAGGAAATTTCAAAAATGGCAAGTTTGATGGCATAGGCGCTAAGCACTACGAAATGGTTAGAACTATCGTTTGGGAAGAAGGCGAATACAAGGCAAATAGTTTTGTATGTGGACAGCAATGGAAGGCGAAAACTAACAAACTTGAATACTATAACGGTCAGTTTGTGAATAGTGAAAAAAGTGGTCAAGGCGAGTACAAAGTTTATAAAATAGACACAAAGATAACAACCTTAGCGCAAGCGAAAGAAATTGTAGAAAAGGGCGAATTTGTTAAGGCTTTCAAA
>CATZIR010000028.1 GCA_958420145.1 uncultured Eubacteriales bacterium
AATAACACTTACTGGTGGTCACCCACTGGAACACTACAACCTAGACGAGGTAACCAATCTTTGCAAAGAAATAAAAACAAAATTTCCAACTAAAACAATTTGGCTATACACCGGCTTTGTTTATGAAAATTTGCTAGAACTCTACAAACAACATAAACTCCCAATATTAGATTACATTGACGTGCTTGTCGATGGTCCATATGTAGAAAAATTGAGAGACATAAGCCTAAAATGGCGTGGCTCAAGCAATCAAAGAGTTATAAACTTGAAGGAAAGTTTAAGACAAAAGAAAGTTATTCTTCATTGTGATTAGTTAAAAAATGTTAAAAAAAAATGAAAAAAACTCACGAAAAAGTGAGTTTTTTTATGTTTTTTGCGACAAAAATTAATTTTTTCCACAGCAGTTCTTATATTTCTTTCCACTACCACAAGGACAAGGGTCATTTCTGCCAACTTGTTTTGTTGTGTTTTTAACTGTTCTAGATTGAGCATCAACAGGGGTTGCATTTGCCTTAATATTTCTTTGTTGTGGTTGTTGAGGCCTATATATAACTTTTTCTAGTTGAGAATTTAGAATAAACTTGGCTGTGCTAGAACGAATGTTATCAATCATGGCTTCAAACATATCATAGCCTTCTTGTTTGTAGGCTGTAATTGGGTCTGTTCGAGTCATAATCTCTCGTTTCATAATTGTCATTGCGTCGATGTGTTCAACCCAAGCATTATCTACTCTATTTAGAAGAATTTGTCTTTCTAGTTCCTTAAAGATATTTGGAGCAATTTCGTTTATTTGTTTTTCTTTTTCAGCAAGATTGTTGCAAGCCTGAACATAGACAAGTTCAACTACATCAGCAACTTCCATATCTTCTATTTTATCGTATGTGATAAAGTTTGTGCCTTGTGGGAAAATGTTTTCTTCTAGGCGTTTGTTTAGTGTTTCCAAATCCCATTCATCTGTGTCTTTGTCGTCATTAATGTTTTCTCTAACTGTGGTTTCGATTAGTTCGTGAACCATTTCTAGAATTTGTTCGTGGAAATCGTCACCTTCGAGCAATCTATCTCTTTGACCATAGATAACATTTCTTTGCTCGTTTAAAACATCGTCGAATTGAAGCAATGTTCTTCTAATTGCAAAGTTGTTACCTTCTACTCTCTTTTGTGCGTTTTCGATTTGCGAACTAATAAACTTCATTTGGAATAGTGGTTCACTTTCGTCCATCTTGAACGCTTGCGCAATTCTCTTTAATCTGTCGCCACCAAAAATTCTTGCAATATCATCTTCTAGCGAAATGTAGAAAATACTTTCACCTGGGTCACCTTGACGTCCACTACGACCACGAAGTTGGTTATCAATACGCCTTGACTCGTGGCGTTCTGTTCCTATGATATACAAACCACCAAGATTGATAACTTCTTCTTTTTCTTTGTCGGTTTCTTTTTTGTATTCGGCATATAGTTCGTTGTATCTTGCCTTTGCTTCAAGCAATTTTTCGTCTGTTGTTGGAGCAAATGATGTGCAATCAACGATATATTGTTCTTCAAAGCCTTCTTGCTTCATTTTGAGTTTTGCCAAATATTCTGGGTTACCACCTAGCAAAATATCTGTTCCACGACCAGCCATATTGGTTGCAATAGTAACTGCACCAACTTTACCTGCTTGGGCGATGATTTCACTTTCTCTTTCGTGGTTTTTAGCATTCAAAACAGTGTGCTTTACGCCTGCTTTTTTTAGTGCAGAACTAATTTCTTCACTCTTTTCTACTGTTACAGTTCCCACCAAGATTGGTTGACCAGTTTGGTGACGGTCGATGATTGCGTTTACAACTGCATTCATCTTGCCTTGTTTTGTTGAGTAGACAATGTCAACATCGTCTTTTCTCTTTATTGGCTTGTTTGTTGGAATCGTAACAACGTCTAGTTTGTAAATTTTATTAAATTCGGTTTCTTCAGTTTTTGCAGTTCCTGTCATACCAGAAAGTTTTTTGTAAAGTCTAAAATAGTTTTGGTATGTGATTGTTGCAACAGTTAGGTTTTCGTCGTTAACTTTAACGCCTTCTTTGGCTTCGATTGCTTGGTGCAAACCGTCACTAAATCTTCTACCAGCCATAACACGACCAGTAAATTCATCAACAATCATAACTTCTTGCTTTTCGTTTACGATGTAGTCACTATCACGGTGCATCATAAAGTTTGCACGAAGTGCATTGTTAATATAGTGGTTAATTTCCATATTTTCGATGTCGGAAAGGTTTTCTATTTTGTAGAATCTTTCTGCCTTGCTAACACCACTTTCGGTTAGTCTAATCTGTTTCTTTTCTTCGTCTATTTCTATGTCTTCGTCACGATTTAACGTTCTAACATATGCTTGTGCTTTGTCATAGTCTTCACTACTTCTAAAACCTTTTCCACCACTAATAATAAGTGGAGTTCTAGCTTCGTCAATCAAAACGCTATCTACTTCGTCGACGATTGCAAAATTGTGTCCTCTTTGCACTTTTTGGCTTAGTTTAACGCACATATTGTCACGAAGATAGTCAAAGCCAAACTCACTATTTGTTCCGTATGTGATGTCTGCTAGATATGCTTTTCGCTTTTGCTCATCGTTCATTCCAGATAGAGTTATACCAACAGTAAGTCCCAAAAACTCAAAAACTTTACCCATCCATTCACTATCACGCTTTGCTAGGTATTCGTTTACTGTTACTATATGAACGCCCTTACCTGATAATGCGTTTAGATATGCTGGAAGTGTTTCAGTTAGAGTCTTACCTTCACCCGTTCTCATTTCGGCAATTCTGCCTTGATGAAGGGCAATACCACCCAAAACTTGAACATAGTAGTGTTTTTGCTTTAATACTCTAAAACTTGCTTCTCTAACAACAGCATAAGCGTCTGGCAAAATGTCGTTTAGTGTTTCGCCATTATTTAGTCTATCTTTAAGCAATCCTGTTTGTGCTTTTAGTTCTTCATCGGTCATTGCTTGATACATTTCGTCAAGTAGCATAACCTTGTCGGCAATGACTTTTAATTTTTTAACATTTCGTGTATTATCTGATGCAAATAAAAATGAAAATAGTCCCATAATTTCTCCTAGCATAATATTACAACAAATACCAAAATTTACAAAGTAAAATGCATTATAAAACTCAACAAACCACTCTTTTGACGCCATTAAAATGCCCAAATAGGACAAAATAGTCCAAATAATTTGATGGCAAGCAAAACTTTTTTCTAAGTTTTTAGCAAAAACTATTGACATATACCGAAATTTATACTAAACTAATCTAGTCAAATATCGCGGGGTGGAGCAGTTGGCAGCTCGTCGGGCTCATAACCCGAAGGTCGATAGTTCGAGTCTATCCCCCGCAACCAGTAATTAAGGAAGCACATCTTAGTGTTTCCTTTTTTTCTATTAGGGCTATATGCTTAGCGATAGCGAGCATATAAACTGCGTTTGGTTGAGAGACGCAGTGCTATTTCCCACAACCAGTAGAGAGATGTTGCTTATACATCTCTTTTTTTTGTTTTCGGGCTATATGCTTAGCGATAGCGAGCATATAAACTGCGTTTGGTTGAAGTTAGATTTATCATACGACCAGTAAAAAAAGTAATCGTATACTTCTTATTTTTTTATTTATGTTACATGCTTTATAAACGATTTCTTTGTAATAATACACAAGAGTTCTATAAAAAAATGATAACACAATGTTATCATTTTTTATCGCTATTCCTTGTCTTCTGTTTTTGGCTGTTCTTCTACTTTTGGTTGCTCTTGCAATTTTTGTTGCACTTCTACTTTTTGTTCTTTTTGCCTTGAATATTGTATTTTTTTGTAAAGATTTTCTAGACTTTCAATCTTATTACGAAGAAACAAGTCTGGTAAACCTGCACTGTATACAACACCTATAAGTCCAAGAAAAAATCCAATCCAAAATCCACTATCTTTATAGCCCTTTTTTGTTTGAATATTTTTTGACCAGTAACCCATTGCAATTTGAAAACCAACAAGTATCAAGAAAGAAAAGAATAATGATACCAAAGCAGCAGTTGGGTCATAGTTAGAACTACTATTCATTTTGCACCTCCTCTTTAGTTTTATAAATAAAGCATCTATGCACTTTGATTGCATTTTTGCTAAATCTATTTATTTTTATCATCTAATTGTTTAATAATTTCAAAGCCATCTGGAACGGTAATATCAGTTTGCTTGTAGTCGTATATTACATTTGAGTAGTTATTAATAAAAATTATCATTTTGTATAGATTATAATTTTTATCTATCACATAGGTAAAATATCCATCAACCAAGGTAGGATATTCTTTTGAACGATAAGCGCCTGTTCTTTCCAAAAATCCATATAAGCCACTGTTGCCAATTTTGGCAACAACTATTTCGCCATTAGAACCTACCAGATTCGAAATATAATTTGGTGCAAAAGTTGGGTCTAGATATTTCGTGCCAGATAGTCCTGCTGGGTTATTGGGATTAGAGCCAACTCCAGTAAATTCATAGTCATCACATTTAATTGAAGCAAGTTTTTGGCAAATATACTTTATGTAATCACAAATTGGCATAGATAATGAAATCATGTTATATTTAAGACCTGCAATAAAGTGATATACGGACTTCACATACTCCTTTTGATAAGAATAAATTAGCCCATACAAAATATTGAGTGTGCTATTGTAATGTATCCATACTGGGTAGTTTTCATCTTCTTTGCTAAGCTTAGCATTTATATTTTTCTCGTAATAAAGGTCAACAATTTTTTTCGCAACAGATAAATCTATTGAGCAATTATAATTCCCGAATATGTGCGCTAAAACAATTATGTTAATCTCATCTGATTTTAACTCTGTGCCTGCATTAAATTTTTTCATTGCACCTTCAAAGTATTGAGAATCCCTTGCAACTCCCATAAGCAAGTCAGGTTTCATCTTCATTAAATATTCTTCATTCATTTTTTCATACATTGGTTTACCATCTCCTATAAAATTTTGTGTCTGTATTTTGGGAAGTGAAAATTTAAGTTGTTCTTTTACATTTTCTAGTATCATATTTTCTATGCATCTATCTGGAAGTTTACAGCAATATATTAGCCCAAAAACCCCAAATAATAACCCAAACCAAAAACAGTGTTTTTGTCCTTTGTCTTTTCCTAGTTTTAAGCAACAAAAAGCCATAACTAAATGAAACAACGCAAACAATGCTACTATTATAATAACTGTCATATTTTTCTCCTTACATTTCTATAATATTTATTAACTTTTTTATTTTATTGCACAGTTCAATCTTCTTCTCGGTGTCAAGGCTAGATGCATTAACGCACCCACTAATTAGGCGATAGTCCTGAACTGAAAACTTTTGACTATCGCTGACCATATAACAGCCACCACCTTTAATCTTCACTATCTCATAACCAAAATCAATTAAGCAATCTATATCTCTAGCGATGGTTTTTCTGTCACATGGGACACCGGCTAGGTTAATAGTCTTGGTGATCAGCTGCTGAGAAATTGGGTTGATTGGACTACTCGCTTCTTCCAAAATTTTTAGCACATATAAAATTGTTGATTTTTTCTTCTTCGTTTTCATTTACTTTCTCCATTTTTATATTTGGGGATATTTAGCATTAAAACATCTAAACACTTTCTGTAATATTTATTTTCGCTGAAACTTTTATGTTGTTGATTTACCATCGTCATTAGTTACTTGTTCATCGCTTATTGCCTTTGAAGTTTCTGCATCAACATCTACATCATTTTGCTCATCACCTAGTTCTTCATCGTCATAGTAGACATCTTCGTATCGAACCTTATCACTGTCCTTTATGTTTTTATCTGTCAACATTGCCCTAACAATAAAGAAGTAAAGAGTCGCAGGTGCGAAACCATTTCCTAAAATATCTTTGCCACCACTCATACATGCACGCAAAATACAAAACAATACTAGACACACCGAACTATTTATTAAAGCAATTTTAGTTGCTTGTTTTTTCGATGTTTTTCCATCAATATATAAAAGCAAAAAAGGAACAATCATGTGTGCTACAAAAGTAATTATTATATCTAAAATTATAAAATCCATTTTATTCTCCTTGGCAATGTGCCTTACATAAATATTATACAGCCTATGTTGTGTCATTTTTGAGACAAGCCGTTTTATGTTGCTATGATTTGTTTTTCAGATATTACAAAATTGCACAAAAAATACCCTGCTTTTTATAGGAAACTTTTGAAAAAATATCCCTATATATAGGCAACGACGGAAAAATAAACCCCTATATATAGCAAAACAGCCGGAAATAAACGGCAAAATACCAAAATTTAGAAAACAAATCTGTGATTTTATTGGACAAATTTGAACATATTTTAGACAAAAACTAATAAAAAGGCTTATTTTCTTTAATCATTAATCTAAAAACTGGACAAAATAGCATTTTTAGTGTCAATCATACATTCTTAAAAATTTATCATCTTTAACTGTAGTCAAAAAAAATTTATAAAATAAAAAAAAGTCTAGTTAAAAACTAAACTTTTTTTACTAAAAGCATTAAAAAAACTTTGTTCAATGTTTGCAAAAAAAAATATAAATATTAACAAAAAAACAGCAGAAATTCTGCTGTTATTAATGAACAAATTCTTGCAAAAGTGAATCTTTTGGCACTAAATTTTTGTCTAGCATTGCCACAGATTCAAATGGCCTAAGTTTATCATACAAACTAGGATAGTCAACCATGTCTAGGTCTTTTAAGCAATACTTATAGACGCAAATTTCGTATGGGTGTGATGAATTTATTGTAAAGTTGGCAGTGGCTTTGTATGGGTCGATATAGAGTTTTTCGCCAAGCAAAACACCCTTCCACTCGTCCAAAGTTTTTTGTGGAGTTGAGCCACGAGTGTATACATCTCTAATTAATCGCCTAAAAAATCTTAGGTCTGTGCCAGTCATTATTGTCTCATCGTTTTTAATGTATTCAATAATAGGTGCAAGATATATTTTAAGGCTCAAATTTGTGCTTATAAAGTTATCTATGATTGGATTTAGACTATGCAAGCCCTCGATGATTATGATGTCTTTATCGTTCAATTCAAGCGTTCTAGTGTATGACTTGGTGCCAGAGATAAAGTCATATGAAGGCATAACAGTCTTTTTTGTTGTGAGCAAGTTATGCATACAACTATCAAACAATTTCCAGTCTATTGCGTCTACGCTTTCGTAGTTTTTTGTGCCATCTTCCCATAATGGAGTGTCTACTCTTTCCACGAAAAAATCGTCCAGGCTGATTGTCTTTGCATTAAAGCCATATTCTTCCAAGTTTTCACAGATTAATTTGGCAGTTGTGGTCTTTCCACTGCTCGATGGTCCGGCAAGCAAAATAAACTTAATTTCTTGATTAAGTTTAATAAAACTTACAATTTTTTCCATTTGGTTTTTATAGTTGTTTTCGCATTTTACAATATAGTTTTTTGCGTCACTTAAAATTTTGCTATTTAGTTTAGAAATTTCAATAATATTTTTGTCCATTGTATCTCCTAAGTTTCTAGTATTAGTTTACCATATATTCATAATATTAAAAAAGAATTTTTTCTGTTTGCACACAAAAGTTTTCCATATATTAACTGGTAAATCTTTCAAAAAAATTTGTATAATATTTTTTTATGATGTATAATATACTATATTACATAGGAAGGGAGGAAAAACCAAAATGGCAAAAAAATCATCAAAGGACTACTTTGGACTTGGTAGACTTGTAAGCCTTATTCTAGTTATCATTCCTGTTACTGCTTGGATTTGTGGAGCAGTTACAAGATTCCTAGAAGGCAAAATAGTTGCTGGTCTAATTAGATTAGTTTTCGGATTTACTATTGTTTGGATTGTCGACATTATTATGATGGTTCTAAACGGCAGAATTTGGAGACTTCTAAATGTATAGAGAAAAAGCAAAAGGCAAATGCCTTTTGT
>CATZIR010000029.1 GCA_958420145.1 uncultured Eubacteriales bacterium
AGTTTGCCGTCACTAACCACATACTCGTCTTGCTCCAAAAACTCAGTTTTAATATACCCCGATGTCGAATCATAATTTTCGTCTACTTCTACATACGAGTATGTTAATAGCATCGAAACAGAACCGTCAGCGTTCCTTTTGCTAGATATTTGATAATTTACCAAAGCATCGCCATAGTTAGATGATAGTATTTCTCTAAAGGCTTGACTAAATTCCAAAAAGTTTTCACCTTGGTTTAGACCCATATCTTTGACAATATCTTTAGGACGAAATTCGGTGAGACTTGTTGCATAACTTGGTTTCACATACTCACCCTTTCGATTGGTGACGCCATTGTTAAGAGTCTCGGTTACAAGTTTTCCTTTGGTTATTCCATTATCTTCTACTTGCCTAAAAACTTTGTTTAGTCTTTCCACACTTGCATATTGTTAGAAGTGTCAACTTCGTAGTCGGCAAGTTCGTAGTAAAATTTATCACCAGACAATGCTTCTACTTCTGTGCTTTTACCAATTAGTGTATTATTTTGATAAACTAATTTTTCAAAGTCAAAAGTGTAGTTATCTTCGCAAGATAAGGAGTAATCTCTACCAATTTTCCACAATGCAAAATTTTCTTCGTCGGTGTAATCAACTTGTTTTTTACAGACAGTACATTCTTTTTTACCTTGGTTAAAAACAAGGTCGTGTGTTCCCCTATCAAACTGTTCGTCATCACACGCTCTGCAGTTGTGCCAATGTTCTTGACTGTCGTACGACCACTTGATTTCTGCCTCGTGCTTCGCCTTGCAACCCGAAAGTCCAAACGATAGCAAATCAACAAATGCCAATAATATTGTTGTTAATAAACTTTTTTTCTTCATAATTTCCCCCTTGATTAATATGAAAATTTACCAGCAACTGCCATATAAATATAAATTTTGTTATCACTAATATCATTACAATAAATTATGTATGCATAAGCAATATAACAAAATTTTTTGAAATTTCATATAAAAATTACAACTTTTTGGCACAAAAATTAGCAAAAAACTGTTTTGTAATTAAAAAATTGAAATTATATACCCACTATTGCACTCAAAAAATAAAAAAACACCAGTATTTTTGCAGGTGGTTTTTTATTGATTTTTTATAAATTTATTTGTTTTATTCTTTAAGTTCATAGTCGATAAAACAATATAAAACTCTATCAAATTTATCAAAAATACTTTAATATCGTATAAAAATTATTAAAATGTGCGTCGTTATATATCAAACAATGCTTATTTTCTCTTATCAGTTTAATTGACTAAGTCTTGACAAGTTAAAGTTAGATTGCTATACTTTTTGTATGAGTTATAGCGAATACAACGATTTATATAAAAAAGCACAAAAAAATAAAAACGCACCATATGTGTGCTTCTCTTTCGATTTAGCTGGAAGCAAGAAATTAAACAGTGAGCAATTTGCTTTTCAGCAAGAAGCAATGATTCAAACAATGAAAGATATGGTAACATTGATTAAACATTTAGAGCAAAAAAATAACACAAAAATATTGCTTAGTGATGAAAATGTTAAAATTTGTCCTGAAATAACTAGCAAAAATTTTTTTGTATTTCTTAACAATCCTTGCACTACTTCTGGAGATTTTCATGCATTCTATGTCTACAACAACTCAATAAAAGAAAAAGACTTTTTAAAATTATTTTTGCACTGTGCCAAAGCAAATAATCTTTACTATAACTATCACTTTCAAAGTGCTAATTTTGAAACAACAAAAATTCAAGAAAGCCACAGCAAGTATTATATAGGCGATTGTATAGGTTATTTGAATTACAACAAAAATGACAAAATAATTTCTGTTGCAAACCAAAACGAGGAAAGTTTTTAGTTTATGATATTAAAAATCAAAAAAATCTTAGGATTGTCCTAAGATTTTTCTTTATGGTGGAGGTGGAGAGAATCGAACTCTCGTCCAAACTTGCGAATAAAGTTCTTCTACATATTTAGTTTGTTTTTAATAGTTAAAAAACAGAAACAAACAAAACTATTTTTTAACTCGCTCTTTAATTAATAAGTTAGGCTAGGAGCAAACCGAACTTATTTTCTCGCTATATAATATTCTATCTCACTCGCAAGAAATAGTGAGTAGAACAATGTTTGTCTAACTAAAAAAAGGTTTAATTAGCAAGCATACGCATAATTTGTGTTTGCGTTTAATTTTTTGCCGTGTTTAATGTGTCCAGCCACACAATATGCTTATAACTTTCTCCTAACAAATCTGTCGAAACCTGTTCACCCCCGTTAGAAGTTTTTAAGTTTTCTCGCAACTTCCCTATCTTGTTCTCTACGCTTGATTGTTTCACGCTTATCGTAAAGTTTCTTGCCCTTTGCAGTAGCAATTTCTACTTTTACCAAATTGCCTTTGAAATAAACATTGGTTGGAATGATAGTGAGTGCTTTTTCTTTTGTTTGGCGTTCTAGTTTTAGAATTTCTCTTTTTGATAAGAGCAATTTTCTATCTCGCCTTTCATTAGGCTTAAATGCACTTGATTGCTTGTATGGTTTGATATACATATTTTTTAGGTATACTTCGCCACCACGCAAAAAGACAAAACTATCTAACAAACTTGCTTCGCCGTTTCTTAGAGATTTTACTTCTGAGCCTTCTAGCACAATTCCTGCTTCAAATTTGTCTTCGATAAAATACTCAAAGTTTGCTTTTTTATTGTTTACAATCAACTGCATATTCACTCCTTATTATAATATGATTATTTGTGTTTTTCAATGTTTTTTTTAATTATTATTGATTTTTTACTTTTTTTCTTTAATTTTTTGAGTTTTTTTCTAAAATTTTGAAATTAACTCGTCGTTCTGCCAAATTAACACTTACCACTTTTACTCTAACTTTGTCGCCTAGTTTGTAGGTAGTAATTCCGTTAGAAAGTTTTAGTTGTTTTTCGTTGTAAAGGTAGTTTGTGCCATCCAAACTCTCAACAGCCGTAAAGCCTTCGACCGTGTTATCAAGTTCGATAAATAGTCCATAGTTCATAACACCACTGATAACGCCGTCGTATTCGCTACCAATTTTGTCTTTCATATATCTAGCCTTGTAGTAGTCGTCTACATCTCTCTCTGCTCTTTGTGCCGACAGTTCTGTGTCGCTACTTTGATTAGATGCACTAACAACAAATTTTCTTAGTTTGTTAATTTCGCTATCGTCAAGTTGCTTTCTTAGATACTCTTTGATGATTCTGTGAATGGTAAGGTCTGGGTATCTTCTAATAGGACTTGTAAAGTGACAATAGTATGTGGCAGCAAGACCAAAGTGACCTAGGCAATCTGGCGCATATTTTGCTTTTTGCATTGCACGAAGAAGCACTTTGTTTACCACTTCTTTCATTGGATTGTTATCTAGTTTAGCCAAAAATTCGGCTATATCTTTTGGCTTGATGTCGACATCTTTAAGTGACAAGCCTAGAACAGCAACAAATTCGTTAAAATCTCTTAGTTTGTCTGTATCTGGTTTTTCGTGAATACGATATACAAATGGAATTTTAAGTTTTTGGAAGTGTTCAGCCACAGTTTCGTTGGCTAAAAGCATAAACGACTCAATAATTCTTTCACTCATTGTTCTTGGCCTTTTTTCAAGAGTGATAACTTCCATAGTCTTTGGGTCGGTGATAATTTTTGGCTCTGGAATTTCAAAGTCCAAACTGCCCCTATTTTTACGCATTTTTTCTAGTATCAAGCAAAGTTTTTCCATATCTTTTAGCATTGGAATTAGGTGCGAATATTTTTCACACATCTCTTGGTCACCCTGCAAGATTTTAGTAACTTTGTTGTAGGTCATACGATTGGTGCTTTTGATAGCGCTTTCGCAAATTTTATGGTCAAGTAGTTTGCCGTTTGGGTCTACCGTCATAATGCAAGATAGTGTTAGTCTATCTTCGCCTTCAACAAGTGAGCAACAGCCATTAGAAATCTCTTCTGGAAGCATTGGCAAAACTAGGTTTGGAAAATAGACACTAGTTCCACGATTAAATGCTTCTTTGTCTAGTTTACTACCAAACTTAACATACTCGCCCACATCGGCAATATGGACGCCTAGCACATAGTTGCCGTCTACCATTTCAAGGCTAACGGCGTCGTCAAAGTCTTTGCTGTCATCACCGTCGATTGTGATTATTAACTTGTCACGGAAGTCCACCCTATGTGGAATTATCTTGTCTAGTGGCTTAGCAGAAACCAACTTTGCTTCTTCCATAACTTCTTGTGGAAATTCTTCGATAAGTTCATACGAGCGCACAATGCTCATAACATCGGTGTATGGGTTTTGATTGTTTGGTCCTAAAACTTCGACAACTTCGCCTTCCAAATTCTTGCCGTCATATTTTGTTAGGTGCACAACAACTTTGTCGCCATACACTGCATTTTTGATTTTATCTTTCTTTATAAAAACATCGCGAGATATTTTTTTGTTATCTGGAACTACAAAAGAAAAACCCTTGAAAACTTGTATTTGACCAACAACAGTTTTTAGGTTATGCGAAAGAATTTTCTCCACCCTGCCTTCACACTTTTTGCCTTCTTGGTGGTTAGTTACGCTAACCAAAACTTCGTCGTCATTAATAGCACCATTAAGAGCGCTTGCTGGAATAAAGATGTCTTCGTCACTATCTTCTCGCACCAAAAATGCGTAGCCCTGTTTATTGCCTACGATTTTGCCTTTGATTAAGTTAGCACTACTGCTAACTTTTTTATTTCGATGTGTTTTGCCACTTGGTTTGTGACTTAATCTACTATTTTTCTTCATAATTCTCCTTAACAAAAAAGGCTCAAAATAGAGCCTTTATGTTTTCCTACTTAGTTACCATTATAAATTCTAAGTGTTACAAAGAATACAAGTGCACAAACGATTAATATAATGCCACAAATAATGATTAATTTTTTTAATCTGCCTTCTTTGGTAGAAGATTGATTTTGTGCATAGAAACTATCGCTTGAACCTGTAATAACATTGCTTCCACCTTCTGGGTTGCTTTCCATTCTCAAAACTGCAATTATGATTGCAATCGCACATAGCACAATAACTGCCATCAATACAATTCTAATTATTGGGAAACTTGTTGAAACCCAAGGTGCTACAAGTAGTTGTTTTACATCATTAAACATAATATACCTCTATTTTTTTACGCATTATTATAACATACAAAAACAAATCTATCAACTATTTTTTTATTATTTTTGGCTAAAAATGTAAACTAGGCCAAATTTGACAAACCGTTTTATATCATAAAATAAAAAAAGCCACTAAAAGTAGTGGCATTAAGTTATACAAACAAGTATACGGCGCTAATTGCTACCAAGACAAAAGTTAGTATAAACCAACCCAAACTTAGTGGCTTAGCATCGTTCTTTTTTCTTATACTAAGATATAGCGACACGCCTGCAAGTAAAAATAGTATAAAAGAAATCAAGTTTCTTGTTGTAGTGTCAAGATGACGCACTAATGTATCAAATATATTATTAAAAAATCCATTAAGCATAACTGCATTAAAATTCATATTATCTTTCTCCTAGGTGTATTATATTACCAAACAAACAAATTGTCAATACTAAGTTTCATTATTTATTAATATTAACAAGATTCTTGCCAGTCCACTCTTTTGGATAGCCAATAGAATATAGCGATAAAATTGTTGGTGATAGATCCACCAATGTGCCATTATGAAGTGTTGCTTGCTTTTTGCTAACAAATACTAACCTTACTGGATTATTTGTATGCGTTGTGCAAATTTTGTGTCTAAAAATCATTTGCTCAGCGTTTCCGTGGTCAGCACAAATCAAAATATCAAATCCTTGTTTTTTCAAAAACTCTACCATAATTTTGAGCGACTTATCAACAGTTTCGATTGCCTTTATAGTGGCTTTTATGTTGCCGGTATGTCCTACCATATCGCAGTTTGCTAAGTTTACCATAACAAAGTCGTAATCTTTTTCTTGACATCTTTTAACAAGTTCGTTTGCAACTTCTATCGCACTCATTTCCGGTGCTTCATCAAAAGTTCTCACATTTTTTGCTGGGACTTTGAACCAATCTTCATTTTCAAAAGGTTCTTCTCTGCCACCATTCAAGAAATATGTCACATGTGGAAATTTTGTAGGCTCACTAAATTTTGCAATATGCTTGCCGTTTTTCGATAAAACTCCAACAAGTGCATTACTAACCACGCTTTTTTCAAACACAACAGGGCAATCAAAATGTTCGCCAAAACTTGTCATGGTAACATAGTTACTCAAAACAAAATTCGTTTTGAATTTGTCAAAGTCTTTTAGTAAAAATGCTTCGGTTAGTTGTTTGGTTCTATCTTTTCTAAAATTGTAAAAGAGCATTCCGTCTTTGTTATTATCAAACTTGACTGCCACTCCATCACTAACCACCACGGCTGGAATAATAAATTCGTCGGTTATATTTTTTTGATAACTTTGTTTTAGGTAGTCCACAGGCGAGTTTATCTCTATACCCACTCCGTTTATTATTGCTTGATATGCATCAAAGGTGTAGTTGTATTTTTTATCTCTATCCATAGCATAAAATCTACCTTGAATAGAAGCAATATGTCCAAATTCGAGTTCTGTTAAGAGTTTTTGAAGAGTTTTAACATCATTAACAGCCGAGTGAATATCAACATCTCTGCCGTCGGTTATAACATGAACAAAGCAGTCTTTAACGCCACTATTTTTGCACATTTTTATTAGTGCAAATAGGTGCGACATATGGCTATGAATTCCGCCCTTAGAAAGAAGTCCCACGAAGTGTGCAACTCCCCCACTTTTTTTGATTTTTTCAAAAAAAATTTTTAACACCTTGTTTTTATAAAATTCGCCACTAGAAATGCTGTTATCAATTTTTGTCAAATCTTGTGCGACAATTCTACCTGCACCAATGTTCATATGACCAGTTTCACTGTTTCCCATTTGACCTTTTTTTAGTCCAACAAACTCACCACTAGCCCTTAGAAAACTATGTGGATACATTTCAAGCAACTTGTTATAATATGGCATTTTTGCCATTTCCACTGCGTTGCCTTCGTGCTTTTTGCTATAGCCAAAACCATCTAAAACTAATAGTGCTACTTTTTCCATAAAAACTACTCCTTTTATTATTTTTCTCAAAATTCAATCATTTTTTTAATATTTTTTGCGTTTAAACTGCATTTTCCTACCAAAACTCCGTCAAGTTCACTAATTTTTGTTATTTTTTCAAAATTAGTTAAGTTTACACTGCCACCATATAGTGCGCCCAAAAAGTTGTAATTTTGTTTTAAGAAATTTACTATCTTTTCTATGTGAGCAACGTCGCAACTCTCTTCTTTTCCAATAATATATATAGGCTCATATGCGACTATAATTTTTGATAGGTCCACTTTGCTCAAACAAATTTT
>CATZIR010000030.1 GCA_958420145.1 uncultured Eubacteriales bacterium
GTTTGCGTTAACAATTTCGTCTATCACAAAACTTAGATAGTCTTTTTCTCTGCTAGCACTAAACTCATCGCCGCCAAGCCTATCGAGTTTTCTATTAATTTCTTTGAGTTCCAAGTATTTAACCGTATATTTTGATTTTACTGCACCCAACTCACTACTTGCAAAATTATCAAGCAAAGCAAGTTGGTTTTGAGTTTTTAGCAAGCTCACTTGCTCTTGCTGTCCATAAATATCAACTAGGTTGCTAGTTATTTGCCTTAGCATAGATGATGTTATTGGGTAGCCATTAACTTTGATGTCACTTTTTCCATCAACACTCATTTTTCTAGAGATAAGAAGTTCACCGTCATCGCAATCAATATCATTGTCTTGCAGAATATTTTTTAATGTTTCATTGGACAAATCAACATCGAACATCGCATCAACTCTTGCCACACTTTCGCCTGTTCTAATAAGTGATTTATCACTTCTAGCACCAAGCACAAAATTTAGCGCTTCAAAAATTATGGACTTTCCTGCACCAGTTTCACCAGTCAAGATATTTAGCCCACTATCAAACTCGATATACAAGTTTTCTATCAATGCAATGTTGTTAATTCTTAGTGATTTTAACATACGAATATTATATCAAAAATTTATAGTAAAAACAAATTTTTCTTTGTAAAAGAAAATATGGCATAAAAAAATTAAGTGCCTATAGTTGTTCACTTAATTTTTCAAAAGCAATTTGTGCTGAAGAATTATCTTCACATATAGCCATAACAGTTTCGTCGCCATATACAGAACCTACAACTTGTTTGATTCCCATTTTGTCAATCATACTACTTATTGCAGATGAGACACCTTTTAGAGTTTTAACTACAACTAAATTGTTGATTGGTTTTATACTGATAATACTTTCTCTAAAAATTCCAAAATACTTTGTAGACATTTGTTGCTCGCTAGAATCAACATATGCATATTTGTATTTTTTGTTTTCACTCATTATTTTTATAAGACCAAGTTCTTTTATATCTCTTGAAATTGTAGCCTGAGTGATTTCAAAATTCTCTGCACGCAACGCATTAACTAGTTCGTCTTGTGTTTCTATCTCGTTGTTTTTTATAATTTCTAGAATTTTGCTTTGTCTTGTTGACCTTGCCATAAATGTCTTGTATCCTCCGTAATTTCGGGCTTTTTTGAACCTTGTATAAATATGCATTTATACTTATTCATTCATTACGCAATAATTATACAATACATTTTATAATTATGCAAGAACTTTTTGTATATTTATGCAAAAAATTTTTTATAATTATAAATAGTTATGAATTTATATTTATTTTTGTTTGAATTTTTATGCAGTATATTTATGCATACGCAAAAATGATGATTTATTCATTGTCAAAATAAATAACAATTTTTGATGCAAACAATAAAATTTTGGTTAATTTTAACTCAAAAATTGCATAGTATGTCCCCTGCAAATTTTAGCATTTCTCAAATAAAAAAAGGAGAATACGCCCTATTTCCATTTTTACAATTTTCATTTTCTCAAAATATTTGTTTGCATAGCACTCAAAAATGTTATGAAAAAATCTTTTAAGAATTGATAATTCTATCAAAAATCAAACTCACAAAATCAAGTTATAAAAATACCCTGCTATAAAAATTTCATTTTCAAAAATTCAAAAGAACATAAATCTGAAATAACAAAAAAATTTAGGTTTACCACACATAAAATATAATTCTAAACAAGCCACAAAAAAAGATAGATTCATCACCTACCTTTATTATTTTAATATTGTTTTGCAAAATAGATTTTATGTTTTGCCCTACCACCACAATGAATACACTTGTGTTCATCATCTGGCGAGCATTCGCTTATGATAACTCTGGTTTGAATACCAGTCTCTTCTTTTAGTTTTTGTTCGCAGTCAATATCACCACAGTGATAGCCAACACCAACCTTGCCCCTAGCAACAACATCAACTAGTTCATCAATAGTGTTAACATCAACTGAGCAGTGGTCAACAAATTGTTTTGCTTGATTGTATAAATTTTGTTGAATACTTTCAAGTATAGTTTTGATTTCGTTTTCTAGGTTGTCCATAGAAACAGTTAATTTTTCATGAGTATCACGACGAACCAAAGTTACAACATTGTTTTCAATATCTCTTGGTCCAACTTCTAGTCTTAGTGGAACACCCTTCATTTCGTATTGATTAAATTTCCAACCAGCAGAGTTGTTGCTGTCGTCAACTTCCACTCTAACATTAGATTCACTTAGTCTTTGTTTTAGTTCATAAGCCTTATCTAAAACCCCTGCTTTGTGTTGAGCGATAGGCAAAACGATAACTTGAATTGGAGCAACGTTTGGTGGTAGTCTAAGTCCCCTCTCATCTCCATGCACCATAATTAATGCACCAACAAGTCTTGTTGATGTTCCCCAAGATGTTGAGTAGCCATATTCCCATTCGCCAATTTTGTTTAGGAATTTGATATTTGCTGCTTTTGCAAAATTTTGACCCAAGTCATGTGTAGTTCCACTTTGCAAGCATTTTCCATCTGGCATAACTGCTTCTATACCATAGGTGTCGTTTGCACCTGCAAATTTTTCCCTGTCACTCTTTCTACCAACAAGCATTGGTATAGCCAAAGTTTCAGCACAAACCTTGTTGTATATAGCAAGCATTTTTAGTGCATCTTTTTTAGCATCTTCGGCACTTGCTTGAACCGTATGGCCTTCTTGCCACAAAAATTCGCTAGTTCTCAAGAATGGTCTTGTTGTCTTTTCCCAACGAACAACATTACACCATTGATTCATAACCATAGGTAAGTCTCGATAAGACTTAATCCACTTAGCATACATTTCACAAATGATAGTTTCACTTGTTGGACGAACGATAAGTTTTTCGGCTAGTTCTTGACCACCAGCATATGTCACAACAGCAACTTCTGGAGCAAAGCCCTCTACATGGTCCGCTTCTTTCTTCATAAAACTTTCTGGAATAAGCATAGGAAAATAAGCGTTTTTAACACCTACCTTTTTAAACTCTTTGTCCATACTGTTTTTTATATTTTCCCAAATTGCAAAGCCGTATGGTTTGATAACCATTGTTCCTTTTACTGGACCATAGTCACATAAATCAGCCTTCAAAATTACATCGGTATACCATTGTGGCAAATTCTCTTTGAAGTTTGCAATTTGTTCTACAAAATTTTTGTTTTCCATATTATCTCCTATTTCATCTTCTCTTGTATAAATTCGTCAAGTTCCTGTTTGACTTTGTAGATTGAGCCTTTTGTATTTTCCAAACTACTTAGACATTCTTTGATGAGCGAAACACCTTTTTGATATGTTTCCAGTGCCTTGTCCATAGGCAAGTCATCATTCAAACTATCTACTATTTTTTCAAGTTCCTTTATATTATCTTCATAGTTCATACTACTCAATCTCCTTTACTTGGGTTATAAGCTTTCCGTCTTTTAAGTTTGCTGTAATAACATCTCCAACGCTCACTTGACCTATACTTACAACTCGATTTCCGTCAAGTTCTAGTTTACTATACCCCTTGGCTAGAATTTCCAATGGGTTTTTACTATTTAAGTCTTTAACAAGCAACGCAAGTTTGTTATCTTCTCTTTCCAGTCTCCTTTGAATTGCTGTGTTGAACGACAAAATTTCGTTTGCAAGATTATTTTCATACCCCACTAATTTTCTGTCCATCAAAAGGTTTAGTTTTTCAAAGTATGATACAAAAATATCAAAATATGACTTTTGCTCTTTTACGAGAAGTTCTGCACCAGCCGACGGAGTTGGCGCACGCATATCTGCAACAAAATCCACTAGTGAGTAGTTGATTTCGTGACCCACTGCACTCAAAGTAAACTTATTAGAATTTGCCACTGCTCTTGCCACAACTTCGGTATTGAAAGGTGCTAAATCTTCTTCACTTCCGCCTCCACGAGCAATCATAACTGCATCGACATCAGTGCTATCAAAATAAGCAATTCCCTTGGCAATAGAATATTCTGCTTTATAGCCCTGCACTTTTACAGGAAATAATACAATGTCAACTTCGCTATTACGCCTTGTTGTAACATTTATAATATCTTGAATAACTGCACCAGTTTCGCTAGTAACTACCCCAATTTTCTTTATCTTTTTAGGGAAAGGCTTTTTTCTATCTAAATCAAACAGCCCTTCTTTTTCCAACTTTTCTTTTAGTAGCAAGAAGTTTTTATATAGTTCGCCTTCGCCAAATTGTTCTACCCTCTCTACATTAAACGATAGTCTACCACCCTTTATGTAGTAGTTAGGTGTGCCAGTTACAATAACTTTATCGCCAATCTTTATGCTACCTAGATATTCCAAATTAAACGCAACACAGTTTAGTAGTGCATTTTCATCTTTTAGTCCAAAGTATGCAATTCGATTAGAGATATTAAAACTGGATATTTCCCCAAACACTTTTACTCTATATAGTAGTTGGTCATTATCCAGTATGTTTTTTAGATAACTGCTTATTGTGGTAACAGATATAGCCTGTTGTTCCATTATTCTCCTTTTACTATGCTAGCAAGAACACCATTGATAAACTTGTAACTATTATCGGTCGAATATCTCTTTGCTAGTTCGACTGCTTCATTAATAACAATAGAAGGTTTTTCGCCAAGGTAATCAATTTCGTATATAGCAAGTTTTAATATTGCTAGGTCAACTTTGAATATTCTCTCTAGCGTGTAGCCTTTTAGGTACTTTGATATTTTTTCATCGAGTTCTTGTTCTTTACTCAACACTCCGTCATATATTTCAACAACATAATCTCTATCACTTTCTTCTATATCTTTGCTTGATAAAAATTCTTCAAGCGTTATTTCATTCTTTTGTTTTAAAAACTCATATTCAAATATTAGTTTAAAACAAGTTTCTCTTGCTTTAATTCTGCTCATTATATATTCTTTTCTCCTTCGTCATTTTTAAAGTCCACGCCAAGAACATGTACATTGATGCTTTCAATTTTAACATCGACCATCGCAGACAAGCCATTCTTAACATTTTCTTGAACTCTAAAAGCAACATCAGAAACAGAATAACCAAACAAGATGTTAATGTAAATATCAACCAAAATTGCATCACCAACTTCGGTTATCTTTACCCCTTCTGTATAGTTGTTTGAAAATAGTTTTTTTAGTCCATTGCCAAAGTTTGCACATAGACACGAAACACCAGTAATCTCTTTTGTTGCAAGGCTTACAATAGAAAGCAAAATATCTCTATTGCAAGATACTTTTCCCTTATTGCTCTTTGATGCCATTTGATTAATATCTAATCCCATAAAATTCTCCTAACGCTATGATTATATCATAGTTTAGATTTTTTAAGCAATAAAAAACTCATTTTTTTGAATGAGTTTTTGTAAATTTTTGCTTTTTAACTATTCCACAGGAATTATTTTGATGTAGTCAATGGCAAGTCCTGTCTGTTCTTTAACAATGTCAACTATCTGTGCCACCTGACTAGATGTAAGTTCTGCGCACTTAACAACTACCTTTACATTAGATGATGTGCTTGTTACGATAACATCTTCAAAGCCCTTTGCTTTGATTAAACCTTCTGTAACAAGTTCTGTTTCCATAGCTTCGATTAGTTGAGTCTTTCTTGCTTCGGCACTAGCCTTGGCTTCTGCAGTAGAATCAGCACTTGCTATAATAGCGTCGTAGTATTTTATTTCTTCACTTCTAACAGACTCTCTATCTGTTCTATAGGTTGTAAAGAAGTTTGCAGTAGTCACATTTCCACTTGTTTGAACAACACCACGATTTAGTGCAATGTTTAGGTAGCCTGTAACTGCAAGCAAAACTGCCATAACTGATAAAATAATGATTTTTTTCTTTTTAGATAACATAATCAACTCTCCTTTAATTTCCTTCTAAAATTTGAATTTTGTCACAATCAATATTAATAAGCGTTTGAACTGCACTCATTAACTGTAACTTTACTTTTGTGTTTTTCGCACCCGAACTAACAACAACGACTCCGTTAATTTTTGGTAGTTTTTCACTTGTTATAATTGGCTGATTCACTCCGTCTTTTGTTACAAAGACAATGTTTATAGTTTTCTCTGTGGTTTGTCCATTTGTTGTAATCGTCTCATCGGTAGCAAATTGAATTTCACTTGAACCATCAACCGAAATCATAACTTCAACTTTCCCAGCACCATTAATATTACTAAGTATGCTTTTCAGTTTGCTCTCTATGCTTGAAACATAGTCGCTTGTGCTAACATACATAATGTTACTGGAACTTGAAGCAGTGGCTTGCTTATTTGATAAAAAGCTAAAAGTGTTGTTTCCAGCAAAGCATATCAAAAGCAATATTAAGATGAAAATTACTACGATAATTATTTCAATATGCTTGATGTTTTTTAGTTTTTTAACAAACGATAGTTCGGACAGCGAAGAAAATAAACCTTTTTTCTTTTTGTCATCACTCATCGAAAACAATTCGCTCCTTTTCGATATTTACAACTCGTTGAACAGCTTGTTCAATTTCTGTATACTTATTTATATGCACGACATTTTGGCTAATTACTAATTTGTCCAAATTTATTATTACTTTTTCGATAACTAATTTGTTTTCTACCAAAATACTTTCTATTTCGCACTTAACATTGCTATACCCCGATTTTTCGCACGATGACTCAATGGATTTTTCTAGTTGTTCCACTATTTTTTTATTAGTAACTTCCAAAAAATCTTTGTCTATTTCTATGCTTGCTTGATTGTAAAAAAGCGAAGAAAAATCAAAGTTAGAATTGATTAGTTTTGGCACTGGCGAGATGATTATCAGTATCGTAAAAATACCAAACATACTTTTAACAAACTTATTCATTTGACCACTTGGCAAAACAAGGTCGACCAACACCCCAAGCATAACCACACCAATTATAGAAATCAAATACCCACTCATAATACTCTCCTATATAGCATTGCCAGTGCACATTATTAGTCCAACAGTTATTAGATAAGCAAATCCTGCACAACAAATAGTCGCAATTAGCATCGACAAACACTTTGATACGCTAGATAAAAAACTACAAATTCGCTTGTCGCAAATTGGTTCTAAGATACTTGCCGAAAGTGATAGACACAACTTTAGAATTAGAATATTAAGTATTGGTGAAAGCATTGTGATGATTAGCAAAATAAGGCCAACCATACCTATCGAATTTTTAATTAGTATTGAACTTGTCAGTATCAGATTTAGACCATCAGCAAGATA
>CATZIR010000031.1 GCA_958420145.1 uncultured Eubacteriales bacterium
GGTTTCAAGGTCAAATATCTTCATAGCGATATCGACACTTTGGAAAGAATAGACATCATAAACAGCCTTAGAAGTAAGGAGTGCGACATCGTTGTTGGTATTAACTTGCTAAGAGAAGGTCTTGATATTCCAGAAACAAAACTTGTTGCCATTTTGGACGCAGACAAGGAAGGCTTTTTGCGTAGCGAAACATCACTCATTCAAACGATAGGAAGGGCAGCAAGAAACGCTGAATCCAAGGTTATTATGTATGCCGATACGATAACCGACAGTATGAAAAGAGCGATAGACGAAACCAATCGTAGACGCAAAATTCAAAACGAATATAACCAAATTCACCACATCACTCCAAAGACGATTGTAAAAGAAATCAAGAACACTGTGGAGATTAGTTCAAAGATTACAAATCAAAAAATTGACGAAAAGAATATTCCAAGTCAAATAGAAAAATTATCGTCACTAATGAAAATTGCATCTAAAAGTTTGGACTTTGAAAAGGCAATCATTCTTCGTGACCAAATAACCGAATTACAAAAATTACAAGAAAAAATCAAAAAAAATGCTAAAAAATCATAAAAAAACAGTGATTTTTTAATATTTTTGCAAAAAATATGCAAATGTGCTAATATAAACAAATATTGGGAGACTATATGGACGATAAAATTATTATAAAAGGTGCAAACGAAAATAACCTAAAAAATGTGGACTTAACTTTGCCACGAAACAAACTAATTGTGTTTACTGGTGTTAGTGGTAGTGGAAAGTCTACTTTGGCTTTCGATACAATTTTTGCCGAAGGTCAACGAAAGTTTATGGAGAGTTTGTCTAGTTATGCTAGGCAGTTTTTGGGACAAGTTCAAAAACCAAATGTAGAGTATATTGCAGGACTTTCGCCTAGCATTGCTATTGACCAAAAAACAACTAGTCAAAACCCTAGGTCTACGGTTGGAACGGTAACCGAAATTTATGACTATCTTAGACTTTTATATGCAAACATTGGTGTGCCATATTGTCCAAATTGCCATAAGATAATTTCTAGCCAAACGGTCGACCAAATTGCAGATAGAGTGTTCGCTCTTGGACTAAATGAAAAAGTTATCATTTTAGCCCCAGTGGTTAATGCAAAAAAAGGTCAATACAAAAAGGAATTTGAAGACTACCAAAAAAGTGGTTACGCTAGAGTAAAAGTCGACGGCAATTACTACACGCTAGACGAAGAAATTGAACTCGACAAGAACATAAAGCATACCATTTCGGTTGTTATTGATAGATTGATAATCAATAATGAGATTATGCCTAGACTAACTGAAGCCATTGAAAACGCAAGTAAACTATCAGGTGGCAACATCGTTGTTGACCATAACGGCGAAGAGATTGTATATTCAAATAACTATGCTTGCTCAATTTGTGGTTACAGTTTGCCAGAAATCACACCAAGACTATTTAGTTTCAATAGTCCTTTTGGTGCTTGTCCTGAATGTTTAGGTTTGGGCTTCAAAAAAGAACTTGACGAAAAATTGGTTATGGGCGACCCAAACAAGTCAATCAATCAAGGTGCTTTCCAAATTACTGGTTGGAATATGGACGTTGCTCAAATTGCAAAAAGTAATTTTAGAGCGCTCGCTAAAAAATATCATTTTAGCCTAGATACTCCAGTTAAAGATTTGCCAGAAGATATTATCCATATGATTTTGTATGGTAACAATGGCGAAGAACTAAAAATTGAATATAACTCAGGCTCGTGGACAGGGACATTCAACCGTTCGTTTGAAGGAGTGCTAAGCAATTTAAAACGAAGATATACACAAACCAGCAGTGATTATATTAAGGCTGAAATCGAAAAATATATGATAGAAACCGAATGTACGGCTTGTCATGGCAAGAGATTAAAGCCCGAAGTTTTGAGTATAAAAGTAGGCGAAAAAGATATCACTCAAATGACAGATATGAGTGTTGAAGACTTGTTAATTTTCTTAGATAATCTAAAATTATCAAAAAATGAGCAAAAAATCGCCGAAAATATCATAAAAGAGATAAAAAATAGGCTAAATTTCCTAAAAAATGTAGGACTAGGCTATTTAACACTAAGTCGTATGGCAGGCACACTATCTGGTGGCGAGAGCCAAAGAATCAGACTTGCAACTCAAATTGGTAGTGGACTTGTTGGGGTGTTATACATTCTTGATGAGCCAAGTATTGGTTTGCACCAAAGAGATAATGATAGACTACTAAGCGCCTTAAAAAATTTGAGAGATTTAGGCAATACACTAATTGTCGTTGAACACGACGAAGACACTATTTTGTCGGCCGACTATCTTGTTGATATTGGACCACTTGCAGGCGTTCATGGTGGACAAATTGTTGCTTGTGGCACAGTGGAAGATGTAAAGAAATGTCCAAATTCTATAACGGCAAAATATCTAACTGGCGAGCGAAAAATCGAAGTGCCATCTGTTAGACGAAAACCAACTGACTTTATCGAACTTAAAGGTGCTAAGTCTAATAACTTAAAAAATATAAATGTAAAATTCCCACTTGGTGTGTTTACTGCTGTAACTGGTGTTAGTGGTAGTGGCAAGAGTTCGCTAATTAATGCAACCCTTGTGCCAGCACTATCTAACAAACTAAACAAAACCAAAATGGTGGAAGGAAAGTATAAAGAAATAAAAAACATCGAAGCGTTAGATAACATAATTAGTATTGACCAATCGCCAATAGGCAGAACACCACGAAGCAATCCTGCAACATACACGGGAGTATTTACTCAAATTCGTGAACTATTTGCCAAGACTAGTGACGCAAAAGAACACGGCTACACAAGTGGACGATTTAGTTTTAACGTTAAGGGTGGAAGATGTGAAGCCTGCCAAGGTGACGGAATAAAGAAAATTGAAATGTATTTCTTGCCAGATGTCTATGTTCTTTGCGAAGTTTGTAAAGGCAAACGCTACAACAGAGAAACACTTGAAATAAAGTATAAAGGCAAAAGCATATACGATGTTTTGGAGATGACGATAGAAGAAGCCTTGTCATTCTTTGAAAATATTCCAAGCATTAAAAACAAATTGCAAACTCTATACGATGTTGGGCTAGGCTACATCAAACTTGGTCAACCTGCAACAGAACTATCTGGTGGCGAAGCACAGAGAGTTAAACTTGCAACTGAACTTGCAAAACGCTCAACTGGAAAAACTATATATGTTCTCGATGAGCCAACAACTGGACTATCGACATACGATGTGGATAAACTTGTTCATATTTTGCAAAGATTGGTCGGTCAAAACAACACTGTTATTGTTATCGAGCATAACCTTGATGTTATAAAAGTTGCTGACTACATCATCGACCTAGGTCCAGAAGGAGGCAGTGAAGGTGGCACGATAGTTGCTACTGGAACGCCAGAAGAAGTTGCTAAAAACGAAAATTCTTGGACTGGCAAGTATCTTAAAAAGGTGCTAGAAAAATAATTTTTCAATAAAAATGTGTAAAAAAACAAAAAAATCACGATTTTTTCGTGATTTTTTTGTAATTTACATTAAATGTTGTTATTTTTGAGCTTTCTTTTTTAGCGTGATTTAGTAGTTTGTTAAGCCAAGCAAGTAATCAGTTGTAACATCAAAAAACTTTGCCAATGCAACTAGTGTGTTGTAATCTGGCTCGCTAATATCGTGTTCCCATTTGCTAATGGTTTGCTGTCCAACACTAAAAACTTTTGCTAACTTTTCTTGAGATAAGTTTTGTTCAAGTCTAAGTTCTAAAAATCTTTTTGCAAATATTTTCATATTAATAATCAACTCTTCCTAATAAATAATCGGTGGTAACATCAAAGTAGTTTGCAATCTTGATTAGACTTTTTATGTCCGGTTCTACAACATTATTTTCCCATCTCGAAATTGTTTGTTGGCTCACGCCTAGCACCTTTGCAAGTAACATTTGTTCCATATTTTTCTTTTTTCTTAGTAAACTAAGATTGTCGCCAAACATTCTAATAATCACTCCTTCCAACCAAGTAGTCGAGAGTGACATCAAAAAAATCAGCAAGTTTGATTAGTGTTTTAATGTCAGGCTCAAAGTTGCCACTTTCCCATCTACTAATTGTCGCTTGATTGCCAAGATTAAGTTTAGACGCAAGTTGAGTTTGGTCTAAGCCTTTTTCTTTCTTAGTTCTTTTAATCTTTCGCTAAACATTAAAAATCAACCCTGCCTAAGAGATAGTCGGTTGTAACATCAAAATAGTCGGCAACTTTCAAAAGTGTGTCATAATCTGGTTCACAAATGCAGTTTTCCCATTTACTAACGGTTTGTTGTCCAATATTGAAAACTTTTGCCAATTTTTCTTGTGATAGTTTTCTTTCTAGTCTTAGTTCTAAAAATCTTTTTGAAAATAAATTCTTCATAAAAATATTTTACTTTTATTAGGCGTAAATTTAATTGACTACGCTTGTTGAGCGTGATATACTACAACTATGGACAAGTTATTTGAAAAGCAAACAGAAAATTATGAAATAGGTGATATCCTAAAAGAAATACCACCTATTGAGAAAAATTGTGTTAAGTATGATGAATTAGTTTTTGTAACATTAATTGATATTTTACCAGAAGATGAACGCAAAAAAGTGCTATTTTATATTTCTAAACTCAAAACTTGCTACGAAGAATATAATCGTAGTATGGAACAGTTAAAAGAATTTTGCGATTTTCTGCAAAAAAATCCACCAAAATTTTAGAAAATATTTTGGAAAGTGACGGCAATAAAGTGTTCGTAGCCGTCTACATAGTATACAAGAAGTTGGGCTTCATACTCGGCTTCTTCTTTTTTGTTTTGTGGAATTAGCACTTTGAGTTTTTCTATTTGTTCGCCAACTTTTTCCATATCTTTGTGGTTAACTATAAAACATAGAATATTTTCTCGTTGTTTCCAGTTTTCGTCTAGTGCGTTTATTTTATCAATTAAAAAGGTGGAATTTATGTCGTCATTTTCAAAAATTGCTGTTTTTATTTGGTCAGTTTCGGTTTGCATATATTTTAGCGTGCCGGCAACATATAACTGCTCAGCAATGACCATTCCAATGAGTCCCAATGCAAGCAAAATTATAATCATTATTCGTGTTTTCATTTGTAGTCACCCACCTTGTGGTTAGTTTGCATAACTTGGTAAGGCTTATCTTTTACTTGAACATACATTTTTCCTTGATTATCTATTGTGCATATAAACACATCTTTTGGTTTAAAAGCACCTACTTTTTTAATGTATTTTAAAATAAAGGCTTCGTCACATTTTGCAACATTCATATTATCTTTCATTAGTTTGCCGTCATTAATTAGCATTATAGGCAGTGTAGATGGCTCTTTTTTTATATTAAAGTCGGTTGCGCAAAGTGGTGCATTTTGGCTGTTAGGTAAAATTGTCATTTTTCCATTTGTTTCTATGACTGCATACTCAATTTGGTCAAGCGAAAAGTAGTTTAGATTTCGCATGGCTTCGTATAGGTCGTTTAGGTTCATATTGAGTTCTTTTAGCGCTTCATAGTTTACGCCTTTTGGAGTTATAACAAGCACTGGCTTTCCGTTTATTACGGTTCGCATAAAAATGCTTTTTCTTGAAATCCAAGAAATAAAAAAGTGCAAAATCATTAGGGTTACTAGTGGCACGATTCCGTGAATGATCGGTATGTTTATTTCTGCCATTGGAATGGTGGCTAGGTCTGCAATAATCAAGGTTATTACAAACTCAAAAGGTTGAAGTTCCCCAAGTTGCCTTTTGCCCATTAACCTAAAAATTAATAGCACTATCAAGTAGATAATCACACATCTTAATAAAAGCGTAAACATATATATATGTTTTGATTTTTTTAAAAAAATATTAAAAAATACACTAAAAATAATAAAAAAGCGTGTTTTTTATGCTTTGCACACTTTTTTCTTGTTTTTTACTTTATTAATTTTTATATTTTTTAGTTTAACAAACATTGCTGAAACATTGATAACACCAAACAAAATGCAAAGTATTAAGAACATTAAAAGTCCAAAGCCTGCACTAAAACAAACGCTAAAAAATGGTGTCACAACATACTTTAGCACGCCAAATAGCCACTTAGAAAGTAGACTCGAAGGCACGCAAAATACACTCATCAAAACAAATGGTTTTAGCACTAAGCCATTTATGTTTGTCTTTTTGTATATGAGCAAGCAGTTTAGAATGGTGGTGATTAACATACAGCCACCCATACCATACGCAAGCGACGAAATTCCAACATATTTTGGTAGAAATAAAATAGATAGCACTAGCACAACAGAGCCTATAACTTGGTGAATGAACCCACGAGTTTCTAAGCCTAAAACATTTAGAATGCTGTGTGTTATTCCACATAGTCCTATCGGTACAATAGTCCAGCAAGTGAGTTTTAACAAATAGCCACTTGTTGTGTTGTTAAAAAGGAGTATACCAATTTGTTCGCCAACACCTAAAAATACTGGCACAAAGCAAAAGCAGATGAGTAGAGATAGCGTGATTGCAGTTTTTATTTGTTCGTTAAACTCTTTGCTATTATTCGCTGCCAAACTCGTTGATAGTTCTGGAATCAGCGCTGTGGCGTATGAGCCAATTATTGTATTAGGAAGCATTAGTAGGGGCATTGTCATTCCAAGTGCCACACCAAACAAACTAATTGCTTGCTCCTCGCTAAACCCAGCCGACACAAGTCTTAGAGGCAAAATTATGGCAATTAGTGGTTGAGCCAAACTCATAATAACCCTAACACAAGTTATCGCACTAGATGTTTTTAAAACCTTTTTGAATTCTTGTTTTGGACTTCGTAATCTTCCACCGTGCTTATAGTAGAAGAAAATTGATATAGCCATACTAATAAAACACGACAAACTGTTGCAAAGTGCAGCGTAGTAACCAGCTTTTACGCTTGGAGTGGTGAAGGAGAAAAATATCAAAAACAGTATGAGCCTAAAACTTTGTTCGCCAACTTCACTAATACAGTTGTCTAGATGTTTTTTTCGTCCCCAAAGCGCCCCACGAAAGCACGAATAAATGCCACCAGCAAGAACGGCAGGAAGGAGAAGTAAAAGCATATTTGCGCTGTAAATATTCGTCCATTTTGCGATTGCATTTTTGAATACAAAACACAAAATTGTTAGCACTAAGCAGGTTGCTAGTTCAATAATTAGTGACGCAGTTACGGCAGAAGACTCTGTTTTTTCATCACCACTAACTGACGCTC
>CATZIR010000032.1 GCA_958420145.1 uncultured Eubacteriales bacterium
TGTTTTTTCCTACTCCTGAACTTCCTGTTAAAATAATGAACATAATTTTCTCCTTGCTAATATGTTTTGTGTTTGTAGTTATATTATTGCTACAATAACTGCGACTAATGAAATTATAAGTGATAGTATTGCACTAATCATTTTTGTTTTTTCCTTTGCGTTTCTTTTTGTTGTCTTCTAGCAATTTTTCCATTGCAAGCATCAAGTCATTGCTAATTTCGTCGTATAGTTCCTTATTTGCTGGTCTGCCGTCATATTTGGTTAGGTCTAGTTGCTTGCCAATAACTAGTTTGTTTAGTCTAAACAATCCCGGTTTTTTGGTTAGAACCATTGGAACTATAGGCGCTTGTGCCTTTACTGAGAACATTGCAACACCGTTTTTTATGTCTTGCACTTCTTCTGGACTAGAATTTCTTGTTCCAGTTGGGAAAATTACAACTGGCTTTTGTTTTTTCTTTAGAACTGTTAGAACTCTTTTTACGGCTTCGATGTCGGCTTTACCACGATTGATTTTTATGCAACCAATTCCGTTTAGAAACCAAGTTGCTAGTTTGTTTTTGTATAGTTCTGCTTTGCCGAGTGCGTACATTCGTTTGTAGCAACCACAAGCAATAACGGCAATATCTACATTTGTCTGGTGATTACAAGCATATATGGCTTTGCCTTTTGGTAGATTTTTTCTCCCTTTTACTATTGTTGGAAGGAAAATTTTTACTGGCAAATATATTAGTATTAAGACAATATAAAAAAGCATTTTTTCTCCTTATTTTTTGTTAATAATTTTCATAAATTCATCAACTACTTGGTCGATACTCAAGTTTGTGCTATCAACCCTTATTGCGTCGTCACATAGAACAAGTGGTGAAAGTTTTCTCTGAATATCGTTGTAGTCACGCTTTTTTAGTTCGGCTTCCACTTCGTCAAGTGTTGTGTTTATTCCCTTTTGTATCAAATCTTTATAGCGTCTTTTTGCTCTTTCGTGAACATCGGCGTCTAGATAGAACTTGTATTTTGCCATAGGCAAAACTACTGAACCTATATCTCTACCATCGACAATCATACTTTGACTAGAAGCGATTTGTCTTTGAATTTCGACGCACTTTTCACGAATACATTTGTGTTGAGAAATTAAACTTGCATATGCACCAATTTCTTCGTTATTAATTTGGTTAGTGACATTTTCACCATCTAAAAAAACATTTTGAGAGCCACTTATATACTTAACATCGACTTTGCAATCTAAAATTTTTTGAGCCGAAAGTTCGTCTTTTGGGTCTAACCCTAGATTTTTGCATTTTAGACCCATTGCACGATATAGCGAGCCTGTGCTTAGAAACAAAATTCCAAGTTTGCTAGCAAGTTTTTTTGCTATGGTAGATTTTCCAGAACCTGCTGGGCCGTCTATTGCTATTGCATAAATTTCTTTATCCATTTTTTCTCCTAACATAGTTATTATATCATTTTAGGTTTAAAATAAAAAACATTAGTTGTTTGTTTTTAGCCAAATTTCGACAGATTTTATAATGTCGTCTAAATTTTTAATGTCCACTTCTTCGGCATTTTTCATATGTCTAAACCAAGTTATTTGCCTTTTGGCATAATTTCGGCTATCTTGCTTGATTTTGTTAACTAACTCGTCATAACTAATTTTATTGTCAAAAAAGTCAAAAAATTCTCTATAGCCTATACCTTGAAAACACTGATTGTCTTTTGTAATTCCTTCGGCAACAAGCGATTTTACTTCATTTTCTAAGCCCTCATATAGCATAATGTCCACTCTTTTGTTGATTCTATCGTATAACACTTCTCTATCTGTGTTCAAAAATAGAAGTTTATAGTCGTAATCGCTAATTTTTTCTTGCACTTGTTCGCTTTTTGGTATTCCTGTTGTGTCGTAAATTTCTAACGCTCTAATTACTCTTTTTGTGTCGTTAGGGTGAAGTTTTTGGGCAGTTTTTGGGTCGATTTTGACTAGCAAATCGTATACATACTGATTGCCCTTTTCTTCTAGCAACTTTTTGTAACTATTGCGAATTTGCTCATTTTTTTCGCTGTTGCAAAACTCAAATGGGTATAGTAGCGACTCGATATACATTCCTGTTCCACCAACCACTATTGGCAGTTTGCCACGAGAAGATATGTCTTTTATGAGATTTGTCGCTTGCTCTTTGAACTGAGCAACATCATAGTTTTCTTTTGGGTCAACAAAATCTATCATATGATGAACGGCTTGGGCTTGCTCATCTGGGCTTGCCTTGGCTGTTCCAATATCTAGTTTTTTGTATACTTGCATACAGTCGGCAGAGATAATTTCTCCGTTAAAAAGTTTGGCACATTCAATGCCAAGTTTGGTTTTGCCAACTGCTGTTGGTCCAGCAATAACTAATAATTTTTGCTTTGCCATTATGCTCCTACAATGTTCGTTTGAACCATTTTTCGATTTCTTTTCTGCTTAGTTTGATAACAACTGGTCTACCGTGTGGGCATTGAAGCACCATTCCTGTTTCGTCCACTTGCTTTATTAGTGATGCAACTTCGCTATTTGATAGTTTATCGCCAGCCTTCACTGCTGTTTTGCAAGAGTGTTGCATTAGTTTATTCAAAATTAAGTCTGCTTGTTTTAGTTGCTTCAAAACAGAAAGTTCACTTAGAATTTGCGAGAAAAAGTTATTTAGGTTTATGCCAGCCAAAACGCTTGGTATTGTGCTAACCTTAAAGGCAGATGTGCCAAATTCGGCAATATCAAAGCCTAAATTTTGTAGGTTTTCTAAATTATCTTCTAAAAATTGCTTTTCTAAACTATTTACGGTTACAACATATGGGACTAGAAGACCTTGAATTGATACGCTTCGGTCGTTTACCTGCTTTGATAGTTTGTCAAATAATAGTCTTTCGTGCGCTGCGTGTTGGTCGATAAAGTATGCGTCATCTCCACTTTGCACGATAAGGTAGGTTTCAAAAAGTGTTCCAACAAAGTTGTAACTTGTGCTGTCTAAAAATGACATTTGGCTGTTTTCGGTTGTTTGAATGGTAGATTTGGAGAAAATGGTTTGATTTTCTTCTGCTGGTGTTTCTTGCACTTCTTCGTCTTCTTGGCTGAGCACTTTTTCAAAAACATTGCTTAGAATAGAGTTTGATTGCTTAAACTTGTTTTCGCCACTAGATAGTGACTCATAAAATTTGATATTACTATCTCTTGACGAAGAAATTGGACTATCTGCACTAACTTGGGTTTGTTTTGGAGTGATAATTTCCACTACTTCGTCTTTGTTTTCTTCTTGACTGCTTCCAAAACTAACTCCTGTGGTGTTTGCAGGCTCAAAGTCTATAACCTTTTTTTCTACTTCTACAACACTACTACTATGCTCACTAAGTGCTTGCATAACGGCTTGATACACTATGCCATAAATGTGATTAGAATTTTCAAAACGAATGTCCATTTTGTTTGGGTGAACATTTACATCTAGACTTTCTAGTGGCATATCTATGTTAAGCACAAAGAAAGGAAACTGATTTTTCATAAGATAGTGTTCAAAAGCATTGTATACGCAAAGTGAAACCATAGAATTTTGCACATATCTGCCGTTTACTATCAAAGTTTGATATGTTCTGTTTGGCTTAGCAAAAGTTGGCATACCAATGTAGCCACTAACTTTTATATTGTCACTACTTGTGTAGTTCACTTCTAGAACTTGCTCCGTGGTTGATTTGCCATAGACTGTATAAATTGCTTCTAGTAGTCCGTTGCCCGTTGACGAATATATTTCTTTATCATCTAGGTTGTACGTAAACTTAATGAATGGGTTTGCTAAAATATATCTCAAAATAACATTACTAATTTCGCTCGCTTCTTGGCGTGGCTTTTTCAAGAACTTTGCTCTTGCTGGAACATTGTAAAAGATGTTGCAAACTTTGACTTTTGTGCCATTTTGTGCGCCAACAATCTCTTTTTGCTCCATTTTTCCACCACGAACGCAGATTTTGCCACCAAATTCGGTAGAACTTGTCTTGCTAACAAGTTCAACTTCGCTAACAGCACCAATACTTGCAAGTGCTTCGCCACGAAATCCTAGAGTGCCAATTTTATCTAGGTCGCTAAGTGTTTTTATCTTGCTGGTTGCGTGTGGCAAGAATGCTCTTTCTAGGTCGTCATATTCAATACCACCACCATTATCAATAACTTCTATTTGTTTTATGCCACCTTCAAGCACATTAATGGTTATTTGAGTGGCTTTGGCATCTATTGCATTGTCGAGCAGCTCTTTTAGAACTGATGCTGGCTTTTCAACCACTTCTCCTGCTGCAATACGATTGAATATTGTGCTATCGAGAATGTTAATTTTGTTCATATTTTCTCCTTATTTTTTTGCTTTTTCAATTAAATCTGCAAGCATTGTAAATGCTTCGATTGGCGACACTTTGTTGATGTCTATTTCTTTTAGCATACCAATTATTTCTGCTTGATTGATTCTAGTTTCTTGGGTGCTAGCATATTCTTCGACATCTTTTAGTTGCAAATTACGATTTATGTCAGCTTGTTCAAGCGATGCTAAGAGTTGTCTTGCACGAGAGATTATCTCGCTTGGAAGTCCTGCCAAACTTGCTACTTCTATACCAAAACTTCTGTTTGCTCCGCCACGGACAATCTTTCTTAGGAAAATAACCTTGCCGTCTTTTTCTTTAACACTAATTCGGTAGTTTTTAACACCTTCGAGCAAGCCTTCTAGTTCGGTTAGTTCGTGATAGTGTGTTGAAAATAGCGTTTTTGCGTTTAGGTGTTTTGACAGATATTCCATAACGCTCCACGCAATAGATAGTCCATCAAATGTTGATGTTCCACGGCCTACTTCGTCGAGAAGTATTAGTGATTTCTCGGTTGCACTGTGCAAGATGTTTGCAACTTCTACCATTTCCACCATAAATGTGCTTTGACCGTAACTTAGGTCGTCACTAGCACCAATACGAGTGAAAATTCTGTCGGTTAATGGTATTTGGGCTTCACTTGCTGGCACAAAACTGCCTGTATGAGCAAGCAAACATATAACTGCAACTTGTCTCATATATGTGCTTTTTCCTGCCATATTTGGACCAGTTATAATCATAGTTTTGCCGTCGCTACTGTTCATTAGAGTGTCGTTTGGCACAAATTGTTCGCTGGTTAGTTTTTCAACTATTGGGTGTCTGCCGTCCTTGATTATCATTGGCTCGTTATAGTCCACCATTTTTGGTCTAACATAGTTGTTTTTGACTGCAACTGTTGCTAGCGAACAAAGAGCATCTAGATAGGCAATGTATCTTGACGTGTTTTGCATTTTTTCTACTTGGGTTAGCAAGTATTTTTTGATTTCGCCAAATAGCGAAAGTTCTAGTTTTAGTGCCTTTTCTTCTGAACCTAAAATTTTATCTTCTAGTTCTTTTAGTTCAGGAGTTACATATCTTTCGGCGTTGGTCAAAGTTTGTTTTCTAGTGTATCTAAAAGGAACTAAATCTTTTTGGCTGTTTGTAACTTCTATGTAGTAGCCAAAAACTCTGTTGTAGTCGATTTTAAGATTTTTTATGCCAGTTTCTTCTCTTTCCTGTGCTTCGAGATTAACAACCCATTTTACGCCGTCAGTTTTAGCGTGTTTTAGGTCGTCTAGTTCTTGGCTATAACCTTCGTTAAAAATTCCGCCTTCGCTTGCAATACTTGGTGCTTGAGAACTTATCGCTCTAGTGAGTAAGTCTACAACTTCGGTTTGCTCGTCGATGTTATTATATATGTTTTGCAAAACTTTAGAAGAAGAATTTTCTAGTAGCTTTTTAATTCTAGGCAATTTTTGAAGTGACTCACATAGTGCTAAACATTCCTTTGGATTGACACTGCCATAACTAATTTTGCCACAAATTCTTTCAATGTCGGCAAATCTGTCGAGCTCACTGATAATACTCTCTCGCTTGATAATGTTTTTGTATAGTTCTTCTACGCCGTTTTGACGCATATTAATTTCTTTTATGTTTTGAAGTGGCTCGGTTATAAATTTTCTAAGTAGTCTACCACCCATACTGGTGGATGTGTTATCTAGTAGCCACAAAATAGAACCGTGCTTGCCACCGTCGTGAGAGTTTTGAAGTAGTTCCAAATTTTTTCTTGCAACATAGTCAAGTTGCATATAGTTTTTAGTTGATACGATTTTTACGGAGTTTATTTGTGGTAATGCTCTTTTTTGTGTTTCACCAAGGTATTCAAGTAGTCCACCAATAGCCATAACACAATATTTGCTACTGTTTAGTCCAAATGCTTTGAGTGAAACAGTGTTTAGTTGAGTTTTTAGTTTTTCTTCCGCTCTAGTGTAGCCATATGCGTAGTCGTAGTAGTTTTGTGGTGCTGGAAGCAAATTTTGTTTGAAAACTGGAATGTCTTGATAACTATCTTTGAACTCATCGTTGCAAATAACTTCGTTAGGGCTAATCATAATTAGTGCATCGTTAAGGCTATCATTTGCTATTTCGCCAGAAAACTCAGTTGTGTTGAGTTCACCTGTTGTTATGTCTGCCCAAGCAAGACCATAGTATGTTCCACTTTTGGCGATGCTCAAAATGTAGTTGTTTTTCTTGTCGTCCAAAATGCTATCTTCCATGATAGTACCACTTGTGATTACCCTAACCACATCTCTTTGTACAATTTCTTTGGAATTTTTGGTTGGTTCACTTAGTTGTTCACAAATTGCTATTTTGTAGCCTAGCGACAAGGCTTTTTTAACATACAAGTCCATTGCTTTTACAGGAATGCCACACATAGGTGCTCTTTCGTTTTCGCCACAATTTTTGCCAGTTAGTGTTAGTTCTAGCACTTTGCTCATTTTTATTGCATCGTCGTCGAATAGTTCGTAAAAATCGCCGAGCCTAAAAAATAGCACGGTGTCGTTATACTTTTTCTTGATTTCTCTGTATTGTGTCATCATTGATGAAGCCATAATCTTTTTC
>CATZIR010000033.1 GCA_958420145.1 uncultured Eubacteriales bacterium
AAGAAAAAACATTTTTAGATTCACCAAAATATAAAATCTACCCAATCGAGCAAAACAAAAAAGATATGCTTTTATATATGGCAGATCAGCCTACTAGACCTAAAAGAGAACAATTATGTAATACTGGTGACCAAATTATTGCTTCTAAGAATCTTATTCGCAAAAAATTTGGCGTTATAATTCCTTATGCATATCTTGAAAGTTGTACCAAAGAAGGTATGACACACTCACAAATAATCAATCAGTTTATTGATTTATCAACCGATTATATGTGGAGAAACTATTTGCCTTTTAAAACTCTCGAAAGAGCAGAAGTTAAAAACAAATTGATTTCTTTCTATAAAGCAGAAAAAAGCCTAGATATGCGTAAAGTTTGGCCTTTTAATAAGTTAGTAGTTCAAGCAGTTGAAAGAGTATTAGATTTTTACGAAGTTAATTTATCTCCAAAAGAGGTAGTTAACAAATACATCAATAGTACAAAGCCAAGAGAAGAAAAAATCGCTAATCTTTATCTTGAATTAACGAAACTTGTGTCTAATTATTCTCCAAAACAAGACATTATTAATTCCATAAAACAAGTTTATCGCAAAATAGTTGATCTTACACAAAATCTATTTGACATTGATGAAAATCAAAGAAACGAATGTATCCATTTTGGTGGACTAAGAAAAATTCACTTTGATGAACTATGTGATATGGTTACAAAAGCAGGTGGAATTATTGATATTGAGCACCCAGATAAGGGCTTAGATGTCCACAAAGACAAAAAGATTCCATTTGAAGTGCTTAATAGTTTGGATTATAGTTGTCTTAGATATGCAGATAGAGAAGTAGTTAAAGAAAGACTAGAAAAGAAGCAAAGTATGACGCTAGACGAACTTTTGGGCGAAGGTTGCAAACTCGATAGCACTGGACTTGTTAGAGTTCAACTTCTAAAATATGGAATAAAACAAAGTGGCATAAAACTAAACAACGATAAAATGGGTGTAGAAATAACAAAATACACTATGAAAAATACTCGCCACCTAGAAAATGTTTTGAGAATTATGGAGAGAAATAATCTTCTCGTAAATTATGGCTCAGATAAGCATTTAAATATACTTGACTACTATGTTTTTTCTGCAAAAGACAAAGAGTATAAAGAAGATTATCACGGTGATAAAAAAATTATAGATGAAGATTATCTAAGACAGTTGCATCAAGAAATTAAAGCACAAAAAGGACTTCATGATAATTTTGAGGATTATAATGTTACATCTCAAGTAAAAAATGCTGTAAAGAGATTTGATTACTCAAAAAAGAAATTGTTTGAAAGCGACTGTTATGAAAATTTAGTAAAACAAAGCTCTTTCTGTGATGCTGTTCTAGGAAAAAATGTTGAGTATGTCAAGGATCAACCAGTGTTTACACTTAAGTTGGGTGGGGAAGTTAAACAAAATGACGACACACCTTCACAAAGTGACATATATAGCGATATGATGGTCGTTGTGTACAATGACATTCAACAAACTATCGAAAAACTAGGAAAAGATAATTTTAGTCAATTAGACATAAAAAAATTGAAAGAAGACAACAAAGAACATATGAAATTAATTAAAGAAAATTATCCATTCCTAAACGAAGAAGATGCTTCTAATTTGCTTGGCAAAATTATTGTAAAAAATAGAAAAAATTTGCATAATCTGCTATATGGTAAAAATTTAGAAAAATAAAAAATAAAGCGAGAAACTGATGTTTCTCGTTTTATTTGAAAACTATTTTATAAAACTATTTGCAAGCTTTTGCACTGTGGCTTCTTGTAGTTTTATGAGCAGTGTTTGCTCTTGTTGTTTTACCAACTCTAGAACTTGCTTCCATTTCGGTTGCTTTTGCTCTTGTGGTTTTTCCTACACGCTTACTTGCTTCCATATTAGAACTTTTTGCTCTCTTAGAAGCAGTTGTAGTAGTTTTACCTGCTCTTTTTGCTCTTTTTTCCATAATAGTTTTCACCTCCATTAGTCTATAAAACAAACAGTGTGCTTGTCTTACACTAATATTTTGCACATAATATCAAAGTCTAATACACAAAAAAATTGGTAAAATGTGGTGTTTTAACTATTTATGCTTTTTGTGACACTTTTCTTCTAGTAAAAATCTTTGTGCGCATATGGTGGAGAGAGTAGCACAAACTTGATTTGCTATGGTCTTAATTAGGTTTATTTCTTCTATACTTTTGTTTTTTGCTAAATCGACTGCAATACTTGTTGCTAAAAAAGCCACTTGTTCTGGTGATAAATTTTCCATAAAAATATATATGTTTAATTTGTTTTTAGTGTTTAAAAAGTCACGCCATTTAGCGTGACTGATTTTTTATTCTGCACTTTCATAGTAAGGTAAATTCAAATTTCCATTATAGTAGTTTAGTAGGAGTGTATCGTTTATAGATTTAGAAGAGTAGGTGTCACTTGAAACACTAATCCAAACTTTTTTGTTTTCAAGTTCAATATATAACTTGTAGTCAGTTATTTGTCTATACCCTGATGTTACTCTTTTGTCTAAAATAACGCACTCAATTTGCTTGGAAGCGCTAGCAAGTGATGTGTTTGCTATGTCGATAAAAGCCATTCCATAACTTGTGAATATGAAAAGTGCTAGAATGGCTACGCAAATTTTTTTCCAAACACCTTTTGCAAATTTTTTGTATGTTTCTTTAAAAATAGTGAATGACAAAATTGTAAACACAACTAACAAAACACCTGTAACTATAAGTCCATACAGAAATGGTGCTTCATCTTGCAAATATTTGTGTTTTATTGCCCTTACAAGAGGGAGTAGTAAAGCAAAGCCCAAAACAAATAAAAAGTCTTTATTGTAAATTGTTCCAGTAGGGAACTTAGTTTTATATAGTGTGTAATCTATTAATACATAAACACCTAAAATTGTGTTGTATACAAAGTTGATTATGATAACTATATCACTTGAAATAAAAGGAATTAAGAAAAGTGTTAATGCATTGCCTAAAAAGCAAAAAATGCTTATAATTCTAATTTTTGTTGAACTATAACAAATAAATGCGCATATAAACATTAAAATTAGTTCAATAATTATAGAACTAAATGCAATGTAAAAAAATATATCGCTAACTTCTTTTGTGGGAGATGTTTTATCTAAAATTCTACACAAAATAATAACTGCAAGTACTACCCAGTAAGCAATATTGAATTTACTTTTAATTTTTTTTCTTTTTTGTTCGTTCACATTACATATTATACAAAAAATATATTTTTTTGAAAATAAAACATACATTTAAATTATTTGATACACTGATAGTAGTTTTGTGCGTTGTGATTTTTAGCTTCGTGCTAAAAATTATTATAGATATTGTTCAAATTATATAAATTTTGATTTGTTTTGTGATATAATGCTCCTATGAAAATCTTATCTCCTGCTGGAAATTTAGAAAGTCTAAAAGTTGCTGTTTATAACGGCGCAGACGAAGTATATCTAGGAATTAATAGTTTTAATGCACGAAACAACATCGACGGATTTAGTATTGAAAGCCTAAAAGAAGCCGTCGTTTTTGCTCATATTTTTGATGTTAAGGTGAATTTAGCGATAAATATTTTATTCACCGATGACGAGTTGAAAAATGCCTTACAAACCGTGGTAGAAGCCTACAATTTGGGCGTTGACAGTTTTATTATTCAAGATTTGGGACTTGCATACTTGGTGCATAAATACTACCCACAAATTGAGATTCACACCAGCACGCAGATGGCACTGCATAACCTAGAAGGCATACAATCACTAAAAGATTTTGGCTTCAAAAGATTTGTGCTTGCAAGAGAAACTCCACTTAGTGAAATCAAAAGAATAGACCAAAATATTCCCCAAGAGATTGAGTATTTTGTTCAAGGTGCACTCTGTGTGTGCTTTTCTGGAAATTGCTACCTTAGTTCCTATCTTTTTGATGCTAGTGGAAATCGTGGCAAGTGTAAACAACTTTGTAGACTTCCTTATTCCTTGCAAAAAGATGGCAAAACACTTAAACACGGCTACTTGCTCAGTGCAAAAGATTTTTGTATGATTGATAGGCTTGACGACTTAAAAAACAGTGGCGTAGATGTTTTGAAAATCGAGGGTAGAGCAAGAAGACCATACTATGTTGGCGTTGCTACAAAGCAATATTACAATGCTTTGCACGGCAAAAAAGTTAGTCTAGACGACTTAAAACTAAGTTTTAATAGAGAATACACCCAAGGCTACTTTAATGGTAATGGCGAGATAATTTCCAAGTATAATAACCATATTGGAATAAAAATTGGCAAAGTTATGAAAGTCAACTATGGCAAAAACTTTAACCAAGTAATTTTTTCATCAAACTACAATCTTTCGCCAAAGTCTATTCTAAAACTGTTTGAAAATGGCAGTGAATACACAACACTAACGGCATATGACTTGAAAAAAGTTGATAGCAAAACATATTTAACAACCACAACCCAAAAAATTAGACCAAGCCTTGATGTCCACCTAATCGTCGATAGCGAAAAGGAAAACCAAGTTTTGTCCTTTGCAAAAAAGAGAAATATTACCCTTGAAATTTCTGGCAAAGTGGGTGAGCCAATCCAAGCCAAAGTTAGTATTTGTGGCAAAGAAATCGTAGTTATTGGCGAAAACCTAATGCAAGCAAAAAGTCAACCAATTAGTTTGGAAGATTTGCAAATTTGCTTTAACAAAAACGACTATTTTAGTCCAACTATTAATAGCAGTCTAGAAAACACATTCCTAACAAAAAAGCAACTCAATGAGTTTAGACGAAAGGTTTATGAACAAATTTTGTCTACTATTTTTGATTGTTACTCACACCAAGAAAAACTTGCTGATTTTAGAATAGATAAAAGCATTATAAAATTCACCGATTTTGAATATGTCGAAGATATCAATGCCGATTTCAAACGTCAAAACATAATTTATTCGCCTGAAACTTACTCTTTGCAAGATGTTGAAAAGTTTATTAAAAAATGTGGTGAGCAAAACAAATCACCATATCTTGATTTGCCAAACTTTGCTCTAAAACAAGATATAGAACTGCTAAAAACCATCGTTGACAAAACTAAAATATCGGTAATTGCGAACAATTATTATGCCCTTGGTTTTGACACAAACATTGTTGTCGGTCCAGCACTTAATGTCTATAATCACATAACAGCATCTTACTTTAACAAGCCAGTAATAACAAGTGAAAGCGAAATTTCCACTAGGGTAGATTTCCCTTATATGACGCTCCGTCATTGTCCATTCAAAAATCACCTAAATGCAAAATGTTCTAATTGTCCTTACTCAAAAGGTTACACACTAAAAATGGACAACGGCAAAGAATTCAAAATTAAACGCAAAAAACTATCATCTTGCACATTCTATTTGACTAACTAGTTGTTATTATTTTTAGAAATTCAATACGAGCCAACGGTAGAGTAACCGTAAACAAAAAACCGAACTTATTTTGTAGTAGTTCGGTTTTTTTAATAATGAAAGTAATTCACTTAAAAATCAATAATAAAATTATCTTTAAAATTCTAATTCTTCAATAATTTTTTGGTCTATTTTGTCGGCATTATCTTTATATTCTTTTACCTGTTTTTCAACTTTAACTTTATTTACTTTATCTTGAATCAATTTTTCAAGACCAAGTGGACATTCGATATATGTAGTAATCTTGAAACCGTCCCAAAATGGAGTGAGACTGCGAAATGGATCATCATTATAATATTTTTCAACAGTAAAATATTTGTTTAGTATACTGCAAACGGCATTATACTTTGAAGTTTGATTTGTTTGTTTATATTCGTTTAGCAAAAATATGCAGTTTTCTAGTAGTTGATTTTTATCAAACACTTTTTTATAGTTGTTTATCACAAATTCGAATTCTTCGCCTGTAAAAATTACTTTGCTTTCTACCATTTCTTGTTCTGTTGGTTTTCTGTAAGGGGAGAGTGAATGTATGTTTCTTAATCTTTTGCGATATAGTGCAAGTTGATTACTCTGTTCCATTTCTATCTTTTTTTTGATTTTCCAAATTATTTGTTGTTTTGAGTATGCCATAAAATACCCCTCATTTTTTTAACTATTAGTATAGTATCATTAAAACTAATTCAAGTCAATACCTTTTCAAAAATTGCTTTACTATATACTTGAAATTAGTATCAAAATATATTTTAGTTTGCACTTATTAAAACAATTTAACTTGGTGATACTGAGTATTCAAAAATGAGACAAAAACATAACAATCCCCGATTTTTCGGGAGTTAAGGGTAGTGAACAAGAAAGTAATTTTTATTTTATACTGCTTTTTCCAAATTGTCTTGCAATAATAGAAAAGGCGTAGGCAGACATATCTTTATTTGCTGATGATGTAGCACACAAATCTTTGATAAAAATAGGTTTAATATTGTTATCAAATAAATTGAAACCAATGGCTAGACAACAAGCATCAATATCTGTTCCACAAATTTCCATTTCTGTTATGTTTAAGCTTTTGAATAAGTTGATATCATCTTGAGAAATGCCGTAACAATCTTTTGTTAAAATTTTCGCATCTTTTGGAATGTTGATCGCAAAAGTTTGCTCCTCAGCATCGGTCATTCCGTTCCAATGTAGAATTTTTATGTAAGGACTTTGGGCGTTGTTAATGCACTTTGTAAGAAAGATGTTATCGAACTTATTAGATGATAAGTAACTATTAATTTTATCAACTAAATGCTTGTTGTTATCATTAATAAAACCTTTTTGCATATCTACAACAATCAAATTTTTCATAAACACCTTCAATTTGTTTAATAATAAAAAACCGAACTCGCTTTCGTGGTTCGGATTATTTTTTGGTGCCGGAGGCCGGACTTGAACCGGCACGAAGTTGCCCTCGAGGGATTTTAAGTC
>CATZIR010000034.1 GCA_958420145.1 uncultured Eubacteriales bacterium
AAAAAAAATTATTTGAAAAAAGGATGAAAGTTTTGCTAAGTTCTTCAAAGTGTGCACCACTAATTGAAGAGTTTAATAGGCAAATCTTCCATTGTAGAGATAAGTTTTTAAACAAAGCAGATAAAAACTATTACAGATACATCAATCAAGTTTTAGATACAGTTTTGCAAATGCGTGGTTTTGAACTGACCGATAAAGACATTTGGAAACAACTTAAAGAAATTGGCTTTGAGTATTCTAATGAACTAAATCATAATCTGGATTTAGTGTATGCTAATCAAGAGAAACTTGATGAGATAAAGCATTCAAAGAACCTTGAAAAAGTGGAAAATAAACTAAAAGGCGAACTAAAGCAACAGCCGGAAAAACAACAGTTTGAAAAAGAAGACAAAAAAGAAGATAAAAAAGAAGAAAAGATAACTGTTGAAGCGCCTAGCACTACTTCAAATAAAGAAACAAAAGTTGTTCAACAAGAAAAAGTACCTAATCCTAATGGGAATAAACAAAAGGATAAAGAAGTTCAAAACAATGATGAGCAAGCAAGTGACATATTGTACTATTACACAGATCTAACCAAACAGGAAGAGCGGAATGAAAGCAAAGTCGAAAAAGAAGAAAATATAATGACAAATTAGAAAAAATTAGTGTTTTCAAATCTTAGATAAAATTAGGAAAATTTTTTATAGTTACGCGCAGTCTCTATCTTATAGATAGACATCAACGCCAAATTTAGAAAATTTTATCTAAATTTATTTTGAAATATTGTTGACAGTTATAAATTTATATGTTAATATTAAATAGCATCTTTTCAAGGGTGCTATTTTTTAGGGAGGATAAAAAACCCATGAGAGACAAAATTACACTCGCTTGCACAGAATGTAAGCAAAGAAACTATGACGATATGAAGAACAAGAAAAACACTCCAGATCGTATTGAACTAAAGAAATATTGTAGATTTTGCAAAAAGCACACAGTTCATAAAGAAACAAAATAATTTTTAAGAGGTTAAAAAATGTCAAATCCTGAAAACAAGGAAGTTGAAACAGTGGCTACAGTTGAGCCAGAAGTTTCAAACAAAAAACAACCTAAAGAAAAAAAGAAAGACAAAAAGCCAAAAGAACACAAAGTTGCAAGAAAGGTTAAAGAAACCACTAGCGAACTTAAAAAGGTGTCTTGGCTATCTTTTGGTCAAATTTGCAAGAGAACAGGAATCGTAGTAGGTTTCGTTTTGCTATCAACTCTAATCTTGTTTGGCGTTGATAGATTGCTAAGTTTAATCTATAAGTTGATTATTGGAGGTTAATATGCAGGACGAAATAGAAAAGATTTTGCCAGACGGAAAAGCCAAATGGTATGTTTTGCATACAATTTCTGGCTATGAAAATGTTGCAAAAGAAAATTTGCAAAGAGTGGCAGAAAAAAATAACCTACAAGATAGAATTTTTGATATTGTAATTCCAACCGAAGAAGTTATGGAAGAAAAACCAGACGGCAAAAAAGTTTTGGTAGAAAGAAAACTAATGCCGACATATCTTCTCGTTAAAATGATTTACGGCGACGATATTTGGCATAGGGTTACAGGCACTCGTGGAATTACAGGCTTCGTTGGTCCAAAGGGCAGACCTCTAGAACTCACAGAGCAAGAGATTATGAACCTAAGACTAGAAAAAGCAAAAGTAGATACTTCTATCGTAGTAAATGACCAAGTCGAAATTCTTGACGGACCACTAAATGGTCAGGTTGGTAGAGTGACAAGCATAGACCCTGAACAAAACAAGGCAGTTGTCACAGTAGAAATGTTTGGCAGAGAAACACCAGTCGATGTTGCTTTTGACCAAATTAGAAAACTAAATCAATTTTAATTAATTCAAACGAAAAGTTTGTTTTAATAAATGTGGGAGAGGTGTAAATCTTTTATGCACTTCGCAAAACCACGAACACTCTATTTGTTTAGAGTAGGAGGAAAAAATGGCAAAGAAAATTAAAGCAGTCGTTAAATTGCAACTCCCAGGCGGAAAAGCTGTCCCAGGACAAAGCGTTGGTTCTGCTCTTGGACCTCACGGAATTCCAACAATGGATTTCTTGAAACAATTTAATGAAAGAACAGCAAATCAAGTTGGTATGATTATTCCTGTAATCGTTACAGCGTATGAAGATAAGACATTTAGTTTTATCACAAAAACACCACCAGCAGCAGTTCTAATCAAAAAGGCTTGTGGAATCGAAACAGCATCTGCAACTCCAAATAAACTAAAAGTTGCTAAGATTACAAAAGACCAAGTTAGACAAATTGCTGAAACAAAAATGGCTGACCTTAATGCTGCATCAGTAGAAGCCGCTATGAGAATGGTAGCAGGCACTGCTAGAAGTATGGGCGTAGAAGTCGTTGATTAATTTATGGGAGAGTGTAAATCTATTTAATGCACTCGCTAAAACCACAAAAAAGGAAAAATAAAAATGAAACAAGGAAAAAGATATACAGAAGCAGTTAAACTTGTTGATAAATCAAAAGTTTACGAAGCAAGAGAAGGTATTGAACTTGCTCTTCAAACTGCAAAAGCAAAGTTCGACGAAACTTTGGAACTACATGTAAAACTTGGCGTTGATGGCAGAGATGCTAACCAACAAGTTCGTGGTGTAGTAGTATTGCCAAACGGAACAGGTAAGTCTGTTAAAGTTTTGGTTATTGCAAAAGGCACTCCAGCAGAAGTTGCTGAAAAATCAGGTGCAGATTATGTTGGCGCAGAAGATATGATCGCTAAAATCAATGGTGGTTGGACAGACTTTGATGTATGTATCACAACTCCAGATATGATGGGCGTAGTTGGTCGTGTTGCTAAAATCTTAGGACCTAAAGGTTTAATGCCAAACATCAAGAGTGGCACAGTTACTATGGACGTAGCAAAGGCTATTCACGATGTTAAAGCAGGTAAGGTTGAATACAGACTAGACAAAAACAATATCGTGCATGTTGTATTCGGTAAAGCATCATTTGGAACAGACAAATTGCTTGAAAACTTAACAACAGTTATGGACGCTATTATAAAAGCAAAACCATCAGCAGCAAAAGGTATCTACCTAAAGAGCGTTGCTATTGCTTCTACAATGGGCCCTGGCATTAGAATTAAATACTAAACTTTTTCAGCGTGAAAAAGTTACAAAAAGCGCTGGGGATTGCGATTTACCCAGACCCTATAAACGCTTTTTTGAAAGTGGGTTATGAAAGAAATAAAAGAAGTCGAAATGACTTCTTTTTTTGTGTCTTTCAAAGATTTTGTTTTATTTGGTTTTTATACTAAAATATTAGTATCAGGTTTTGCATACGAATGAAAAATAGGATTTTGAATTATAGACCGTTTGCGATTATATTTCTTGGGCTTATTATTGGTGTGAACATAGTTGGCGCTATACTAAAAGCAGATACTGTTCTATGGGTAGTGCTAATAGTTCTATCAAGTTTGATAAGTCTATTTTTCGCTATATATTCTATTATTTTATTTCGCTACAAAAACGAAAACGATAGCGACTATGTTATGAATAACAAGCACTACAAAAATCGTGCAACAGTTGTTATTAAAGGTGTTTGCCTATTTGTGCTTGCAATAATCTTAGGTTTAAGTAGTGGCTTTGCTACGGTGGGTCATAAACTAGGCAAGTTGGACGCAATCATTAGCGACGATTCGGTGAGTTTAGATTGCACGCTTATCGGTAGAGTCGCTAAAACCAATGGCACAACTTATGCCGTACTTGAAGATATAACGATAGACGGCGAAAGTTATAAAGGTATTAAAATAAAAATAAGTGCGATAGACACTAACGGCAACTTTGATTTGCAAGTGGGCGATATTGTTAGTAGCGAAACAAGAATTTTCAAAAATAGTTTTGTGTATAATAACGGCGAACTAAATTTCAAACTACTAACAGACAATATCTTTTATTCTGGCTACTTCAAAAGCACCTACATTAATGTTAGCCACGGCAAGACAAACATATTTGAAAAGATAAACATAACCACTCGTGAAAAACTAGAAAAGTATATGAGCAAAGATAGTGCTGGCATTGCAACGGCACTACTGCTGGGCGACAAAGATTATCTAGACGACGATGTATACGCTAGTTTCCAAAAATCGGGGCTTGCACATATTCTTTCTATTTCTGGACTACATGTTGGCTTTATTGTGGCGCTACTTGTTTACTTTCTCAAAAAGTGCAAACTTAGTAGCAAAGTTCAGTTTGTTATTTGTATTATGTTCCTAGGTCTATACTCCACAATTTGTGGGTTTAGCAGTTCTGTTGTTAGAGCAAGCATTATGAGTTTGTGTATGATGCTTAGTTTCTTGTGCAAAGAGCGTGGCGATATGCTGTCTAGTCTTGGACTGTCTGGCATTCTCATTATGTCAATCAATCCGTTTAACGCACTCACTCTTGGCTTCAAACTATCATTCCTAGCCGTGTTTGGACTCATTACTTTGAGTGAACCAATCAATAGATTTTTAACAAAACTACATATTCCACAAGTTATTTCTGCGTCGGTTGCTACAACATTGTCTGCCGAACTTATGACCTTGCCAGTTGTTGCAAACTGTTTTGGTGGGCTACCAGTTATTGGACTAATTGCGAACCTACTAATTCTACCTGTGTTTAGTGTTCTATTTAGCATATTGTTTGTTGTGTTTTTGATTAACATAGTTTTGCCACTTGGAAATTTGTTCGTGCCATTTAGTTATGTGCTAACATCGTTTGTGAGTGTCACAACAGTGTTAAGTTCTTTTGCCATAATCAATCTGCTTTGGTTTTCTGGCTTAGCCACAGTTTCTTACTATGTTCTACTCTTTATCATATCAAACTTTGTTATGCTCAAACCTAAACTAAAACTATATGTGTCGAGTATGCTAGTTGTCGTGCTAACCATTAGCCTAATTGCGTGCAATTTTAGTGAGTATAAATCACAAAACACTATCTTAGCGTTTAGTGGAGTAGAAAACACAGTCGCAGTCACAACCGAAAAGAGCGAGTTTGTGCTAATCGGTATGGGTGACGGCAGTGACTACGAGTATAACTTGCTTGAATTGTCACTTGGTAGAAAACAAATAAAGAGCATTGATGTTCTGTGCCTTCCGTTATACACTGCGTCTAACCAAGACAAACTCATTGAGATGTGCGCGAGCAAAAGAGTGGACAATGTGATTTTACCATCTAGTTTGGACGAAATTCAAAGGACGGTTTTAATGGAAAAACTGCCAGCAAGAACAAATGTCACTTTTTCCAATTTTGACAACTTAAGTTTTAGTAATCTCACAATTAGTGGCTTGAAAGCAAGTGGAAAAATAAAAGTGGTTATGGTGCAGGCTGAGGTTGAACACGAAGTCAAACAAATATTGCTTGTGCAAGACAAATTAACCGAAAATCAGGCTAGCAAGATTATCGAAAGTTACGCTTTGCACCCAAATTTCGTGGTGGCGAACACTTACTCTATTGGTCTAGAAACATTGTTTACTGAACTTGCCAAAGACTACAAAATTATTTTTAATAGCAACTCCAACTACGAAAGCACTTTCCTAAGTCATCAGTCATCTTCAAATTTTGTGAGCAAAATTGATAGTTTATGTTGGACTTATTCCTTTTGATTTGGTAAAATATTTGTATGAAATTTGTTGAACTAAAAAATAGCCTAAAGAATGAAGTTTTGCCTTGCTATCTAGTGCAGGGAGAAGATGATTTTTTGTGCAATAGCAGTTTGAACTTGATTGAAAGACAAATGTTTGACGAGATAATGAGAAATAATCTCAACAAACAAGTTATATCAACTGAAAATCTTGACGCAAATAAGTTTATTGACATTCTAAACACAGTCCCATTTTTTGCAAAACAAAAACTGGTTATTCTAAAACAATATGACGACAAAGTGTCTAATGATATTATCTCTCAACTAAAAAACTATCTTCTAAACTCTAGTTCTAGCACAGTGCTTGTAATCTATGCGCTAAATTCTAGTGACGCTTTCAAATCACTAAAAAATAATGTAACTGTGGTTGATTGTTCAAGGCTAGATAAAAAAAATATTACTGGTTGGGTGCTTGCAAAATTAAAAAATACTAAAAAAATGGTCGATAACAGCGAAGTGAGTGTTACAATCAATGCAGATGCCCTAGACTTGCTAATCGACTACACCAATAGTTACTTATCTAAAATTTCTATGGAAATTGACAAACTAATTGCTTACGCTAGTAGCACAATAACCAAGCAAGATGTTGAAAATTTGGTCAGTAAAGACCTTGAATACTCAATTTTTGAACTAACCGAAGCCATTGGTCAATGTGATAAAACAAAGGCTGTAATGATTAAAAACGACCTTATGAGTAACCGTAAAACCTTTAACACAACTTTGTCGGTTTGCTCAAGTTTCTTTAGAAGATTATTTTTGTCAATCACTTCGCCACTACCAAATAGTGAAATAGCGTCTATGCTTGGCGT
>CATZIR010000035.1 GCA_958420145.1 uncultured Eubacteriales bacterium
TAAAAGAGAAAAAGAAGAAGCATACTTTTTTAGACTATCTAAGTATGCAGACAAACTTATTGAGTACTACAATACCCACCCAGACTTTATCAAACTAGATAGCACCAAAGCAGAGATGATTGGTTTTATCAAACAAGGCTTGCAAGATTTGTGTGTTTCTAGAACATCTGTAAAGTGGGGAATACCAGTGCCTTTCAATTCAAAACACACAATATATGTCTGGATAGATGCTTTGCCAAATTACTTAACAGCGCTTGGCTATATGCAAGAAGATGAGAGTTTGTTCAAAAAATATTGGCCAGCAGATTTGCACCTAATGGCAAAAGAAATTGCAAGATTTCACATCATAATTTGGCCAGCATTACTAATGGCACTAGACTTGCCACTTCCAAAGCATATTCATGCTCATGGTTGGCTAACACAATCAGGCGCTAAAATGGGCAAGAGTTTAGGAAACGGCTTTAACCCATATGTTTTGTGCGATAGATACGGCGTGGACGCAGTTAGATACTATCTACTACGAAACGGCCCAATTATGGGAGATAGTCCATACGACAACGAGACATTCCTAAAACTAATTAATAGCGACTTGGTTAACGACCTAGCAAACTTGCTATCTAGAACTAGCGCAATGCTTGTTCAAAATTTTGACGGAGTATTACCTAAACTTAGTGGTGACGAAAACGAACTAGATAAGAGCCTAATTGATGACACCTGTGCGCTTGTTCAAAATGTAAAAGCATATATGGACAAGTTTGAAGTTCATAACGCTCTTGGCGAAATTTGGAAAGTTATTCGCCATGCAAACAAGTATATCGAAGACACAGCACCTTGGACACTCAAAGAGCAAAAAGATAAACTAGGTAATGTTTTGCACAACCTATATTTTGTGCTTCACTCAGTAGCAGTAATGCTAAAATCATTCTTGCCAACAACAGCAGACAAGATTTTGGAAGCACTAAAAAATAACGACAGCGATTTTGATACAATTTCAAGAGAGTATAACGCTTCGCTCTATGGCCCAAAAGTAGAAAAAACAGCACTGTATCAACGACTAGATATTCAAAAAGAATTGCAATACTTGCTTGTTGATAGCGTTAAAAAGGAAGAAAAGAAAATGGAAGAAGTAAAAGAAACAGAAGAAAAAAATATTCACAAACCATATATTGAGTTTGACGATTTTGAAAAACTTGAACTTAGAGTTGGTAAAATTTTGGAAGCAGAGAAAGTAGAAAACGCCGATAAACTTCTAAAATTCTTGGTAGACTTTGGCACAGAAAAAAGAACTATTGTTAGTGGAGTTGCTAAACACTACGAGCCAAGTTATATGGTCGGCAAAGAAGTTGTGGCAGTTCTAAACCTAAAACCTAGAAAAATCAAGGGCGTAGAAAGTCAAGGTATGATTTTGTATGCATATAACGAAGACGAAAGCGAATTTTGTTTTGTTACACCAGAAAAAGAAGTTACAAGTGGAGTGGAAGTAGGCTAATGGTTATTGATACACACGCTCATATTAATGATGAGATTTATTCTAATTTAGATGAGTTAATCGCCGAAATGCCTAATGATAACCTAGAAAAAATTATCTGTGCAAGTGCAGACAAAAAGGGTTCTATCAAAGCCGTAGAAATTGCTAATAAAAACAAAAATATCTATGCAATGATTGGCTTGCATCCAGACAATGCATTTGAATTTGACCAAGAATTTGTCTCATTTGTCAAAGAAAATGCAACAAACAAAAAAGTGGTTGCAATAGGCGAGATAGGGCTAGACTATCACAGCGAAACCTACGACAAAGAACTTCAACAAAAAGTTTTTTTGGAACAACTTAAACTTGCTCACGAGTTTTCCCTTCCGGTAGTAATTCATGTTAGAGATGCCTACGACGATTTACTTTCTATTCTAAAATCGCATAAAGACCTAATAACAAATAGTGGAATTATTCACTGTTTTAGTGGTAGTTTGGAAATTGCTAGAGAGTTTATCAAACTAGGCTTTAAAATTGCTTTTGGTGGCGTTTTGACTTTCAAAAATGCTAGAAAGAGCGTAGAAGTTGCGAGCCAACTAGACCTAAAATATTTGGTGGTAGAAACCGACTGCCCTTGGCTTTGTCCAGAGCCACATCGTGGCGAAGTAAATGAGCCAAAAAATGTGAACTATGTTGTTCAAAAATTGGCAGATATAAAAAATATGCAGAGAGAAAAACTTGAACCAATCTTGCTAGAAAACACCTATCAAGTTTTTCCAAAACTAGAAAAATAGGAACTATGTATGAGTGATATTTTAGACACCTTGAAAAAACACGATTTTATGTTCAAAAAGAAGTTTGGACAAAATTTTATCACGGACACGAACTTGCTAGATGCAATCGTAACAGACGCAGGAATTGAAAGTGATGACGAAGTGCTAGAAATTGGAACAGGTGCAGGGACACTAACTAAGGCACTTGCAAAAAGATGTAAAAAGGTGCTAACCATCGAAATAGATAACAACCTTAGACCAATTTTGAGCGAAAATTTTAGTGGAATAGACAATATAGAATTGTGTTTTGCTGATTTTATGAAAGTGCCAGTGAGCGAAATTAACAATCACTTTTCTAAGCCTTTCAAAGTTGTTGCAAACTTGCCATACTACATCACAACGCCAATTATTTTTAGATTAATAGAAGAAAACTTTAATGTCACATCAATCACTATTATGGTGCAAAAAGAAGTTGCTGACAGATTGTCTAGCGAGAGCGGAACAAAAGACTATGGTTCTATCACTGTTCAACTAGACGCCATCTCAAATGTTTCTACAAAGCGAGTTGTTAGCAAAAATATGTTCACCCCAGCGCCTAAAATTGACAGTGCAATCGTTAGAATAGACCTAGATAGAAACAAGTATAACATCACAAACAAGCAAGTTTTAGTTAAGACAATCGAAAGTGCTTTTTCGATGAGAAGAAAGACGCTATCTAATTGCCTAAAGTCTAAACTAAACCTTTCTCAAGAGCAAATAGACAGAATATATGATAACTTAGAGTTTCACCCACAAATTCGTGGCGAAGTGCTTTCGACCAGTCAATTCGTGGATTTAGCAAACGAAATTACTAAAGAACTCACAAACCAAATTATCAAAAACGACAAAAAATCTTAATTGTCGTTTTTTTTGTTCAAATTTTGTTATACCAACTCACAAAAATTTCATATAAAATATTAATGCAAAAATTTGTGAGGGAATATGAACAATTTAGTTTTTAAAAAAAATATAATTCTAATTCCAGCCGACTACAACGGCGTATCTAATCAAAAAGGCGTGCTTAGTTTGGAACAAAAAAGCGATAAACTAGAAGGCAACCTTAGATGCTACAACCTAAAACCAACTAACGAGACTTATATGGTGGGTGTTTCAGTGGGAGATAGCACATTTAAAACCAAGGCGACGGCAAAGGAACTAACGAGCCTAAAACTGCAAATAAATTCCACGCTAAACAATACCACAAAAATTAGTTGCGTTATCGTTAAACTAAACAAAAAGAGTTATGACACACTTTTGTGGGGATCAACAGAAACCACAAGGGCTATGCAAGAGCATATTCTAATTCAGTCGCTACTTGAAAAAACTGAAATACTAAATAGTCAAGCACTATCAAAACAGCAACAAAAGTTTGAAGATGTGCCTTCAATTTCGAGCGAACAAGAAGAAATTTTCCAAGATGAACTACTCCAAAACTATATCGACAAGGTGGTTAAAGATACCGAACCAACACCAGTCGAAACACAATCTAGTGGAATGGTAAAGGAAAAGTTGAACGCCACTATTCAAGACACAAAACGAGATTTCTATTCTAGGGTAGAAGGTCAAATAAATAACTTTTTTGAAAATAACGAACCAGATTTGGTGCTAGAAGGCATAATTCCAGATAGTAAGTTTTGCAAGGTGAATTTAGACAGTGGCTACTATGTGTTTGGCATAATCTACGAAGGCGGAAAGGAAAAATGTATTTGCTATGGCATTCCTTGCGACTACTACGATGTTCCACCAAGAGAGATAGAAGGCTACTCGCAGTGGCTTCCAGTCGACGCCAACGATTACCAAGGCAAAGGCTATTGGCTAACATATCAAGATGCAAAAACTGGCGAAAACATTTCAGTAGAAGTAATTTAGTATAAAATAGGGCAAATGATAATTTGTCCTATTTATTTTTGATAAATTTTTTAGGTGTTTTATATTTATTAATTTGACTATAATTTATCAAAGTGTTAAACTTGATTGATTATATTTTTTAGGAGAATAATTGTGAAAAAGAAAATAGCAAGTTTTTTACTAGTGCTAATCGTGGGAGTTTTAGTATTCACAGGTTGTGGCTTCCAAGCACTAAAAGGTGGTCCAAAGAATACTGACCCAGTATCATCAAATGGCGGACTAGTTGTTCAAAAAGGTAATTTCTTATACTTCGTTAATGGCTACACTGCAATTAGTGACCTTAGTGGCGAAGCAAATAAGTATGGCAAGGTTGACTTTTCTAGTTTGTATAGAACAGAGTTAGATAGCGACGGCAATTTGCAATACGACGAAGACGGAAAATTGATTGCAAGCGTGCTTGCTCCAAAAGTAGTAGGAACAGAAAATTGCAGTTTCTATATCTATGGAGACAAAATCTACTATGCTACTCCAAATAGCGAAAAGGGAACAGACGGCAAATTCGACTACAAACTAACAGATTTTTATATGTCTAATCTAGACGGTTCTAATGTTAGCAGAATCTACAAAACTACTGTATCTTCAACAAACATCAGTTTTAGATTCTACGAAATAGAAGGAAAAGTATATCTAGCAGTTTACGACAGTGCAGAACTATTTGTTGTTGATTGCTCAAGCAAAGAAGTTAAAAAAGTAGCAACAGGTGTTACAGGCGTTGTTTTGCCTAGCGAAAATGAACAACACAATTACATTTACTACACAAGAAGTTCAGTAGACGACGACAAAGTAAATAGCGGTAACATTTTAGCAATGGCTAACATCATCGACGCAGAAGAAATTGATGTTCAAGGCAAAAATTCTACTTTTCCAGTTAAAGATTTCAAATCTAACACATTAATATTCACAAAGAAAGATACAAACGACAAGAGTGCATACTTCTACAAAGCACCAATCGAAGACAATAAAGTTAATTTGTCAAAAGCAGAAAAAATTTCTTTCCAAGCATACACAAATGCACCATTAGTTCTAAATTTTGAAAATGGCAACTATCGTGGAATGGCTACTAAAAATGAAAGTGGCTACCTAGTTTATGTTAAGTATACAACATCTCTTAGTGAAGATAGTTACGAAGTTATTAATAGCGAAGTTGAATTAACTCCAATCGCAGTATATGGCGACGAAGTTTATTGCTACAATAGTGACAACGAACTATACAGCGTTAACTACAAAACAAAAGAAACAAAAAAACTTTCAAACAAAGATAACGACACACTATCATTTAGTATGGCAAACAACATCGACTTCGACGGCAGATTTGTTTATGTTTATAAAGAATACAAAGGTGACGATAAGAGTGGCTACTACCTAGTTAGAATAGACACAACAGCAAGTGAATACGAATCTAAACTTCTTGGCGTTCTTCAAAAAGAACACATCAAAACAGAAACCGAAGAAGAAAATGCATAAAAAATTAACGAACCAACTTGGTTCGTTTTTTAATATCTAAAAAAATACAATTAAATAATTATTATAAACCTATATAAATTTTACTTTACCTATGGTGCTTTTTCTATTTATTTGACAAATAACATAAGTTAGTGTATGATATTTTTAATGAAAAAAAAGAAATTTCTTGATTATTCCAGATACTATCCAGAAATTAGTTTTGGACTTAGTAAAGCACAGATAGAAAGTAGAAAAAATGCAGGTTTGGTTAATAAGACAAAGCAAAACTCCGGCAAGTCTTTTCTTACCATAATTTTAAAAAATACTTGCACATTTTTCAATCTAATTTGGGCTATTGTTTTTATCGCACTTTTGCTTGTTGGAGCATATACTGACCTACTATTTAGCGTTGTTATAGTTCTAAATACTGCAATCGCAATAATTCAAGAAATAAAAGCCAAAATAACCGTTGAAAAATTATCATATATCTCTTCGCCAAAAATTACGGTTATTAGAGAAGGCGGAGAAAAACAAATTGTTTCTACTGACTTATGTTTAGATGACATTATCAAACTTTCGGTAGGCAATCAAATTCAAGTAGATTGTATTTTAAAAGAAGGTCACATCGAAGTCAACGAAAGTATGCTAACAGGTGAATCCTTGCCAGTAAAAAAGAGCGAAGGGGACACTTTGCTTGCAGGTAGTTTTATTGTCTCAGGTGGT
>CATZIR010000036.1 GCA_958420145.1 uncultured Eubacteriales bacterium
AATTTCTTGCCGTCAAAAGTTCTATATTCATACAACTTATCTTTTTCAAGACTGTATGAAAGCACAATGCCAGACTTTAAAAAATAAGCATTTATATCGTAAACATAAAACTTGTGCATACTTTTAGAATTTACACTAAATAGTTTTGTGCCGTCGTTGTTTATAAACTTTAACTCCACTAGCAAGCCAAATTTCTTTTTGATTAACGCACCATTTGGGCAAAACTTGATGCTTTCTTCTACTCCTAAATCATTGTAGTAATTTAGTTTTGCAGTTGCAATCTTCTTGCCTGTCACCTTGCAATACAAATTCTCTCCGTCGTAACTAAAAAATTGATTTTCCATATCTTCCCCCTTAAATCACCTAAATTATATCGCCACCAACCTATAAAGTAAATAATAAAAAATTTATAAATGAAATAAATTTTGTTTATAACAAAATGTAATATTTCAACAAAAAAATATTTTACAACACAAAATATTGACTTTTAGATTTTTATATTGCATACTTCTAACGAAGATAGTTGATCAAGGCGAGTTTGTTTTCAACATTCATCGATATCCTATCTTCTTTTTTATCTAAAAGAATTTGACTTATTAGTAAGCATTTTATATAATGTTAATAGATAGGACACAAGCGAGTTGAAAAACACTTCGGCGCTATTATTAGCAGTCATCCTATCTTTTTTTGTGTTTCTAAGATTTTTACTTTTAATAATTCTAAAACTATTGTAATTTGATTCGACATGGTTCTTATATAGAACTGATATACCTTGACTTTAATAAGCAATTATGCTATATTTTCTAAGCATATTATTTTATCAATTCAAATATTAAAAAATTGAAATATTTCATAGCAACAATAAACTTTATAAGTTTGACCGATAGTGAAGTCAAAAACTACACTAAAAATTATCATGCAGTGTGGTGTAATAGGATAACGCAATCGCCTCCTAAGGACTATACCCTATCCACAAAAATCACGGAAAATGGCCGAAAAATGGGCGTTTTTATATTAAAACTTGCATTTTTACTGAAATCGGTAAAAAAATCGGTAAAAAATTTTTATTAAATATGTTTCTTTTTATTTATCACCGTGATATAATTTTCACAACATTTATTAACTTATCGAAAGTTAAAAATACCTATAAAAAATCAAAAATGACCTCATAGTAAAAGGGAAATTACAAAATCCTCCTAAGTATCGACTTGAACAAAATTAAAACTTCTAAACATCCCTAAAATACTGACAATTTACAAACAATACAAACCAACCCAAAACCTAAGTTCACCAAAAGTTCACCGAACCGCTTAAAAACCTCAATATGTGGATATAGCTCAGCTGGATAGAGCGATCGCCTCCTAAGTACCGACTTGTACTAAAATTAAAGTGCTACATATCCCTAAAACACGGGCATTTCACAATCTCACAAAACCAACACAACCACGAATTGCACCCAAAGTGCACCAAAACCAATAAAAAATAAATCACGCAGCCGTAGCTCAGCTGGATAGAGCGATCGCCTCCTAAGCGATAGGTCGGATGTTCAAATCATCTCGGTTGCACCAATTTTTATTATCAAAATCATTAAATAAAGGAGCATTAAATATGACAGAAGAGCAAATTAAATTTCTTTGTAAACAATTTGTAGAAAACTCAAATAGACCTCTGTCAGACTTTGAACAAGAGTTGATTAAACAAGCAATCGATAAAGCAAAAAATGTTCCCGAAATGATTTCTGCAATTTTACCAATACTTTCAGCAAAGTAAAAAGACGACTTTAATCAGTCGTCTTTTCTGTTTCTAATTTATACTGAGAAATTAAACCATCAATTCTATTTTGTAGTGATAGATCATCTAAATATTTCTTTTTATAGTTTATCAAATATTTCAATAATTTATTAACTAAAACTCGTGCATAACTACCAACAAAATCACATACTAAATGCGCTAGTTTCCACTCAAAATTATCCATATCTCCGTGTATTGAAGTAATATAAAACTTTTGCTCAACCAAATGTTTTCCTATAGCGTCTTGAACTTCTTTACTATATCCCGAAAATGAATGTTTTAAATTTTTTAAATTGTTATATAAGTCAGCTCTTTTAGATGTATTTAATTGATCTTTAATTTTCTTTACTTGTAATTTTTTCTCTGCCAGCAAGTATCTTTCTTTAAAATTTTTAAAACTTTCATTGCCACACATAAAGGTATCTAGTTCTAAATCTAATTTAAATATTGATTGAAATAATTTCTCTTCGTTAATGAAAGAAAAATCAAGATAATTTCCATAAGAGAACCACTCTCTAATGGCTGATTCAATTACATTTTGTTCACCATCGTTCAGTTTATCAATACCTATAATATAATTATATTGTTTCTTTATGGTTTTTATTTTGTTTTCATCTGACATATAGAAAATCGATGTTTTAAACAATTGATCTTCGGTATCTTTATCTGCCATAAAATAAGCATCAAGTATTGAAAAATCATTTTCTTCATAGAACAAAAATATTCCATCAATCAAACTACCAAAACCATCAATCGGTGTTCCAAATTTGGTTCTAAATAGTTTATCTATAGCCATTCTTCTAAATTGTGATATTGAATAATAGTTAAAATATTTTTTACTTTCTTCGCTTGCTGTATCTTTATAGTCTTTTGAAATCATCTCTGTCAATGTTTCTTTGACAACGCATGCACTAATAATAAATAATTCGTGATTAATTGAATGTTTAACCTTTTTATCTGCTAAATGATCAATTACTTGAGTGAAAAGTGAGTTTGTCTTTCGAATCATTCTTAAATTATTATCTAACATAATCAAGATCTCTTTATTAATCAAATCATGATTAGAGCCTAATATATTGGAAACAATTTCATCTTCTGTTTCTGAAATTTTATAAATCCTATCAAAAACCTTTTCTTTATAAACACCAAGTCTTTCAGAGTTTGAATTATTAAGATTTGACAATATAATTATTTTGATACCTTGTAGCAGTAATTCATTAAAATAACCAATAAGATTATCATCATTTATATTTTCGCTTCTGCGTTCTAAATCATCAAATATAACAACAATCTGTTTCTTTTTGCGTTTTTTTATTTTCTTTTTAAGATTAAATTCATATCCTCCTAAATTTACATTAATTCCACTGCTTGTGCTTATACCTGCTTCAGCGAGTTTTATTACATGACTTACAACATTCAATAATTTTCTGCCGGGATATATTTGATAATATAGATCGGTATTTATTTCATCTAAACCTTCTTTCCCAAATAAAGAAACATAAGCGAACTTTTTCTTCTTTTTATTCTTTTTCACGTAAGATAATAATGTATGGGTTTTTCCAATACCTCAAGCACCATCAATCAATATTGCAGACATCGTTTCATCTTTTATAAAATCATCTACTATTTTATGTGTTTGTGAAAGTTTCATATTTCCTCCTATGTATTTCTTTAATTATAGCATACTCTTTTATAAAATGTTGCGTTTATTCAAATATTTTATTTAATATCTCACTTGCATGGATGTCGGAATTTTTTATGAAGTGGCTATAGAAGTCTGATGTGGTAGATGCTTTTGAGTGTCCTGCACGGGCAGATACTGTTTTCATATCAACTCCAGCGACTAGTTGTAATGTTATATTTGTGTGTCTTAAGGAGTGGAGTGTCACTTTTGGCAAGTCAACTTTTGCCAATGTTTTTTGTAGCCATACTCTGAATAACCCAGGGGATATATCTGTGCCATCTTCTGTGCAGAATAATCTATCTGTATCTCCAAGTCTATCTCCAAGATATCTTTTTTGGTTTAGCCACCATACTTCATATTCTTTTAGGTAGTCAATCAGTTTATCTGGCATTGATATTGTTCTTTTTGAGTTTTCTGTTTTAGGTTCTTTTGTTATTAAGCCAAAGCCTAAAATATCTTGAACCGATCTTGCTATGGTCATGGTCTTGTTTTCGTAGTCAATATCTTTCCATTCTAGTCCTGCAAGTTCTCCACGCCTTAATCCCATAAATAGTACTGTAAGCAATGCAATCTTCCATCTAGGGTTTGGTTCTGTGTGTAAGTAGTTGGCTAGTATCTTAGCTTCTTTATCATTTAGTATTTTGACTTCTTTTTTATAACCTTGTATTGGTGCTATATAGTCACGAGATGCGAAGTTGTGTTCTATCAGTCGTTGTCGCTTTGCATCTGCGAGTATGGTTGCTAGTGTTCGTTTTAGTTTCATTATTGTTTCTTTTGCATAAGCGTGGCTTTGTATTTCTGTTGTAAAGTAGTCATCATATTTTAATCCTAGTGCATTACATATTTTTTCTGCATTTTCAATTCGTATGCAGTATCCTGCATTTGCTGATGCTAGTATTGATTTAGATATTCCAATCGTTTTAAGAGCATCTACTTGCTTGATGCAGTGAGATTTTAAGTATTGGTTTAGGTCACCAGTAAGCCTTGCAGATTTCTTTTCATATCTCTTCATCATCATATCGTCTAGAAAACCTTGCACCATTACTGGTGTTATTTGGTTGAGTTTTATATTACCGAAGTATTTGTAGAACTTCTTTAAGCAATCTCGACCCTTAACATAGTAGTTAAGGGAGCGAGTGTTCTTAATTTTTTCTAGCCATCTTTCAGCATAATCTATAAAAGTTATATCGTTGTCTACTGCAAGTAGTCCATTTAGTTGTTTGTTAAATCTTTCTTCGAGTTTTAGTGCTATTCGTTGAAGTTCTTTCTTTGCTTGGGTTTCTGTTAGTTCTAGTGGTTTCTTCCATGTTATTGCTTTAGCTTCAAATTTCCCAGTTCTTTGGTTTTTAGCTTTTACTTGAACCCTATAAGATATTGTTCCGTCTAATAATTTCTTTTTCTGTATACATGCCATTTTGATTTCTCCTTTTATCTAACTACAATTTGTTCCATTGGGAGGTCATAGTCTTGACTTTGTAAGAATGCCATTAACGAATCGTAGTCAATTAGTATTTTGTTTCCAGTTTTAAATGAACGGATTTTATAGTTGTTTGCAAGTTTTCTAATAAGAAACTCGCTAAGACCAGTATTTGGGTCTTCCTTTTTTAACATTTGTAATGTTTCTGTAATTGTTCTAATTCTTTTCATGATACCTCTCTGTATGCTGATGCTCACCAGACTTGAGGTTCTATGCGAAACAAAAAGTACCGCAAAGAACTTAACAAGTCCAGTGAAACAGCAAAATAAATTAAAATAAAATCCTTGTATCTTTGTATCCTTGAAATTTTGTAATCTTGAATTCTTGTATCTTTTTAACTTTGTAATCTTGTTTGAATGCTCAAATTCCTTGCAAAAACCCTTTCAAATCGCTTGAAACAATCTTTCTTGGATAATTTATCCATTTTGAAATAAAGTTTGCGACAATCGTTTTTAACGGCTTTCCAAAACATAAAATTGCCGAACAATTAAATAGTTTTGATTTTTCAAATATAATTTTGATTTATATTTGATTTATTTTGATTATTTTCACGAAATCAAAAACACTATAAATCCCATATATTTAGGCACTTTTAAGTTGTTTTCTCTTCATATTTTTTGATTTTTTCTTTGATTTTTGATTTTGCGAAAGTTTTTGTACGACTGCCGCCCCGCTCATAAAAGGGTTTTGCTTAGAGATTTGACCGCCCCTAGGGGGTATTAAATAAATTTTGAGACAGCTTCTTCAACTATTGATGTGAATTTATCCATAAAAGCCTGTTCAATATGTTCTTTCCATTTGACTCTGAATATAATTCCATCATCTTCTAATTGAATTGCTTTGGTAACATAAAAGAATAAATCGTAAGATATTTTACTTACTCTTTCTTTTAATAACTCATGTAATACTTTATTGAAAATTTCTAAATCAAGCTCTCGTATACGCGCGTTATTAATTTTTATTTTTATTTTATTATTATCATAATTATCTATTGTAGGAACTTTGCTTCCGACATCTAGGCAAGAACTTGCTTGTCCATTTGTATCGTTAGGCAAATCATTGCCAAATAACTTATTAAAGTCCACATATAAATACATTTGATTTTTTAGTTCAGAAAACCTTTCAACTATTCCTTTCTTTTCAAGACATATAATCATATTCCTTAATTGTCTTTCTTTTATTCTAAGGATAGGTAGGTCGCCTAAAACTTTGTTATAAGTTAGCCTACAATAAAATCGTTCTCCTTTTCTTTGTCTTTTAATTCGATCTGCATGAAAGAACTTAAACATATAATCAAGCAATAATAATTCGTTTAACTTTAAGCCGAACTCTAATGCTTTTTCTTGTTCAAATTCAAAT
>CATZIR010000037.1 GCA_958420145.1 uncultured Eubacteriales bacterium
CACAATTCTTTAACTTTTTTTAATTTTTTTCTATTTTTTTGCTATATTTTCTTGACTTTTCACGCACAAAAAAAGCGTGTTTTATCTATTCTCCACGCTTGCAATGGTTTCTAATTTCTTTTTATAGAGTTCTTCGGGGGTGATGTTGATTATGATACAACTTTCGCAATTACCCAAACACCCTACTTCTATCGTGTCTAGCGTGCATTCTCCATCCAACTGATATATACAAAATTTGTTATCGCATAAAATTTCATTCTTTTCCATAAACTAATTGCCTCACAGTCTATTATAGGGATTTTCACTCCATATGTCAACTACTTTATTATTTTATAATTTTTTTGAGGTAATTAAGATGAATACGAACAATTTTGGATTGAATTTATCAAAAAAACGCAATAAATTAGGAATTTCTGCCTATGAGTTGTCGCTTAGACTTGGCAAAGATTCAACATACATTAATAAAATAGAAAATGGCAAAGTTTATCCAAGTTTTCCAATGTTATTTGAAATTGCCGAAGCACTTGGAATTGAAACATACCAACTCTTTATTGATGAGAAATAATATGACAATGTATGAAAAAAGCAAAAGTTTTAGAAACTTTTGCTTTTTTCTATTTAACTCCGAGAATATCCAGTACTTCTTTAATTGCAACCATTGCTTTATCCATTTGTTCTTTTGTGTGAGTAGCTGTGTATGAAGTTCTAAGTAGTGCATAACCAACTGGTGTAGCTGGACTTACAACTGGATTAACATAAATTCCCCTATCTAATAACAATTTGCAAGCAACAAAAGCCTTTTCATCATCATAAACATAAATTGGAATGATTGGTGTTGTGCTATCAATAATCTTTACACCAAGTTCTTTTAGACCTTGACGCATATAGTTTGAAATATTTTGAAGATCTTTTACTCTTTGTGGATTTTCTTTTAACAATCTCAATGACTCTCTTGCACATGCTATTGATGCAGGTGTTATACTTGCACTAAAAATATATGGTCTTGAAGTATGTTTGACATATTCAACAACTCTTTGACTTGCAACCATATATCCACCAAGAGATGCCAAACTTTTGCTAAATGTTCCCATAATAATATCGACATCATCTTCAAGCCCAAAGTGCTCAGCAGTACCCCTACCATATTCTCCCAAAACTCCAAGTCCATGAGCATCATCAACCATAACTCTTGCACCATATTTTTTCGCAAGTCTTACAATATCTGGGAGTTTACAAATTTCTCCACTCATACTAAACACACCATCGGTTACAATCAAAATTCCACAAGTTGATGGCACTTGTTTTAGTTTTTCTTCCAAGTCATTCATGTCTGAATGTTCAAATCTTATCATTTTTGCATATGAAAGTTTTATTGCATCATAAATGCTAGCGTGATTTTCTTTATCACACAAAACAACATCATTTCTTCCTGCAACTGCACTTATTATTCCCAGATTGCTTTGAAACCCTGTTGAGAAAGTCATACAGGCTTCTTTATGTAAAAACTCTGCTAACTCTTGTTCTAGTTTTATATGAATATCAAGAGTTCCATTCAAAAATCTTGAACCACTGCAACCAGTGCCATATTGTCTTAATGCTTTCACTCCTGCTTCAATTACTTTTGGTTCACTTGTAAAACCAAGATAATTATTTGAACCAATCATAATTGTTTCTTTTCCTTCCATTTGAACGATAGTATCTTGTCCAGACTCTAGTTCGTGAAAATATGGGTAAATACCCTTTTCTTTTACCAAATCAAATATTTGTTCTTTTTCAATTTTTTCGAATAAATCCATTTACTACTCCTTTTTATATTAAAAATAATAAACAAAATTGTGCAAATAACGAAAAATCAACTTTAAATCCAATTGCTAAATTTTGTCTATATAATCATAATACAAGATTTTATTTGGTAAGTCAATTTTTTGATCATAGTACTCATTATAACAACATATTCATTTTCTACAGGAAATAAGTTAGAAAAAGTTCGAAAAAAAAAGAGCAAATGTTTTGCTCTTTTTTGATGTCCTTAGCCGTTTGTTGGATATAGTGGCAAATCGAACACACCTGCACATACTTCTTGTGAGTAGTCTTGACATTGTGGTATTCTGCAATAGCCATAACTTGGCACAAGGATGTCTGCGTCTGCGGTAACTCTTAAAATAACAGTTACGCAACCACTGACAACTGCTGTTGCTGTGTCGCCTTGGAATTCGCCGTCCGAACAAACCATTGCGCCATAACCTTGAACTTCAAAAGGAATTACTGAGTTACATGGCACGCACATAACAACATCTTTGTCGATGGTTAGTGTTGCAGTGCCTGTTCCAGCAGTTCCTGTTGCATCTGTAAAGTTGACTAAAATTGGAATGTTTATATCACCTGTTACTCTTGCAAAGTTTGGTCTATCGTCAAATCTATCAATAACTAGGTCAGTTAAAGTTGCTGGTCCATTTGAAGCACAACTTACGAAAGTTAATGGATAAGTAACTTCTTCTGGGTTTAGATTAGTAAGTGTTAAAGATATATTTTCGATATGTATTTGAGTCATACAAGAATCAAAAACCTTTGTCGTGTGAATACAAACTTTTTCGCATAGTCCATTTACAGGATTGCCAGTTATAGGTCCGGGACACCTATCCGTTCTATTATTCGTGAAAAATGACATAATATTATACCTCCTAAAATAGCCCGTATATTAAATGATATGTGAAAGGTCATAAAATTGTGCAAAAATAAAAATGCTAGAAGTAATTTCTAGCAAATTTATGTGTTTTTATCTTAAAACTATTTATAAAACTGTTTGCACTGTGGCTGTAGTTTATGAGAAGTATTTACTCTTGCTCTATTACCAACTTTAGAACTTGCTTTCATTTCGGTTGTTTTTGCTCTTGTTAGTTTATTGTTCAAAGTGATTTTGATTAGTGCTATCTAGTGAGTCAATAAAATTTTGCTTGTCTATGTGATTAGATAACATCTTTTTGAGTTTGAACCTTTCCACTCTAGTGGTAAAAACTTCTAAGGCGATTTTTTGCAAAATTTCGTTGTTAAACTTTACTTCGCCATCAGCCTTTGGATACAACTCTTTGTAGTAGTCTGGATTAGAATCCATTAGGTAGAAGTGGAATTTTTTGCTGTCGGCTAAACAATCCAAAATTAGTTCGTCACTAACCTCAATACCTGCTCTAACGGCAATTCTAGATGCAAGCAAGTCAATCACTGTTTGCACTCTTTTTTCTCGTTGCTGTGGCATAAAATTGTTAGATTTTTCAAACAATGCTTTGGTTATAATTCGTTGAATGTCGTTAGTTTTTAGCCCTTCTCTTTCGTAGTTTTGGTCTACAAAACCAACACAAATTAAAAGATAGTTATAAAACTCACCACATTTTAGTTTTTCTGGCAAATTATTGCCATTTATTTTTTCGCCATTTTTGGCTTTTGCAATAATTTCCATAACGGCTTTATTGATAACTTTACAATCTAAGTGCGTAGAGTTTTGTGCCTTGCTAATATATTCTTTTATGATTCGCTTTTCTAGATGTCTAACAAGTCTTGGTCTAATGTATTTATCAAAGTATAGTTTGTTGTCATCTGTTAAGTAAAAATCACTAAGTATGTTGTCTAAAGTTAGTTTGTTTGATTGATTTTCGTATTTGAAAAAATATAGGTCAACAAGAGACTTATAGGCTTCGGTTAGCACTGCTCTTGAATCTGTTGAATAGTCAATTCCAAGCCAGTTATTCACTTGTGAAATGCTTAGGTATGTATCGAGCGACAAGATTAGTTTTATAATTTTACTATCTGTTGTGCGATTACATTTTTCTCTAACAAGTGCAAAAAATTGTTTTAGACCGCCCGAAAAATGCGCGTTTTTACACTCTTCTTCTCCAAGCAAATCAACAAGTGATGCAAAAATGTTTGTGCAAAAGCCATAACTAGACGCAACATCGTTTGGAGAGTCTTTTATATTGGCTTTTTCGAGTGCTTTTGCTGTCCAGTATGTGTTTGAGCCTTCGTTTAAGGCACGAGCGAGCATAATTTCGGTTAGTTCATCACCAACATTGTTATGTCTAATTTCCATTAGTCCAATGTTAATTTTTGGGTCTGTAACTTTTGTGCCAAGTGCGTGAAAAATTTCGTGAACATATGCCTTTGGATTGAGTATTTCCCTTTGCAAAACATACATTGTGTTAGTGTAGTAATCGTAGTATGATGAGCCATTTTGCTTTGACTCAATGTTTAGGTTATCTAGTTTGATTTTTGCGTCCAATTTAATTTTATTAGGCACAAAATCAAGGACTATCTTTTCTATATTTTGCAAAAATTCATCGGCACTAACTACTAATGAACTATGCTTAAAAATATTTCTAAATTCGTTTGATGTTTTCATTGATGTTTCCTTAGTCTATGTCCATATATTCGCTCATTTTGTCTGTTAGTTCCACAAGTCCTTGTTTTTTCTCGCTACTAACTACAACCATATTGCCTTTTGGAATGCCAATTTGCCTTGAAATTGCTTCTACCTGCCTTGTTTGTTCGTTTCGTGATAATTCATCTGCCTTGGTTAGGACAACGACAAAGTTAGTGCGATTTGCAACCAAAAATTGGAGCATAATTAGGTCTAGTGGCGAAACATCGTGACGAATGTCTAGAAGCACAAAAACGCACTTAAGATTACTGCTCATTAAAAAATAATTTTCTATTAGTGTTACCCACTTTTGCTCTGCATCTTTGCTTGCTTTGTGGTAGCCATAACCTGGCAAATCGACGATGTGAAGTTCGCCACCATTCAAACTAAAATAGTTTACAAACTTGGTTTTACCTGGTGTGCTAGATGTTTTTGCAAGTTTTGAGTTGCGAGTTAGCGCATTGATTAAACTACTCTTGCCCACATTACTTCTGCCAACAAAGGCAAATTGATTTTTTAGGTCTAGTAGCAAGTTTTTATCTTCTGCAACTGTAGTTAAAAATTCTGCTTTTTTGATTTCCATATGTGCATTATATCACACTTTTTTATAAAATAAAATACTTTTCAAAAAATAAAAATAGCGAGATAATTCTCGCTACCTATTCTTTTATTAATTTTATGTTTTCGATAAGGTTATCTATGTTGTCAAAAATAATCTTGTTTTTCTTGATAAAAGTATTTAGTTGGTTATATTGATATTCTATCAAGTCTTTGCCTTCTTTTGGACTCATATGAGTTGCTGTTACATTTACATCATCAACCATAAAATCAAAATAGTTATCCAATTCATTAGCAAAGTCGATATAGTTGTCGAGCGTTGGATTTTCTAGTAGGTCGTTGATATTGTCTTGCAATTCTTGAATATCTTCTTGTGAGTCTTGATAAAGCGCACATTCTTCCAAAACTACCTTGCATTTATTTTTCTTTTCATATTCGGCTAGAATCTCCTTAAAGTCTTCAAAAATTAATAGTAACTCACTATTAGTTGAGAAAAGATATTGTTGTGATTGTTTGTAGCCTTCGGTTAATTCTTCTTTTGCTTGTTTTACATTTATTTCCATATTTTTATTATACCATAGTAGAATTTATTTTCATAATAAAATAGTCAACCAATTATTTATAAAGAAAAAAAAGTGCATAAAAATTGCACTTTTTTTGTTAAATTTTTCGCTTTGTGTGGCTGGAATTAATCTTGTCCTGTCATATTGTCGGCTTTTAGAATCTTAATAGTTTCAGCAACAGAATCTGGCATTTGACGATTAAAATGTTCGTAGCACTTGGCAAGACAAATTCTACCCCTAGGTGTTCGAGCAATAAAGCCAATTTGAAGAAGATATGGTTCGTATACATCTTCGATTGTGTTTGCTTCTTCGCCTGTCGATGCTGCCAAGGTGTCTAGCCCTACTGGTTTTCCACCAAACTTGTCTATAATAGTTAGGAGCAACTTTCTGTCTGTGTAGTCTAGTCCTAGGTTGTCAACTTCCATAATATCAAGAGCGTTTTTTGTGATTTCCAAAGTTAGTTTTTGACTATTTTGAACTTCGGCAAAGTCACGAACTCTTTTCAAAAATCTATTGGCAATTCGTGGAGTGCCACGACTACGCTTTGCAATCTCTCTACCTGCATCTTCGTCTAGTTCTATTCCTAAAATTTTAGCAGAACGGCGAATGATGGTGTATAGTTCGTCTTCGGTGTATGGTTCCAAACGAGATAGCACACCAAATCTGTCTCTAAGTGGCGCTGATAGGCTTCCTGCCTTGGTGGTTGCTCCAATTAGTGTGAAAGGCTGAATTTTAAGTCTCATTGCTCTAGCAGATGGACCTTTGCC
>CATZIR010000038.1 GCA_958420145.1 uncultured Eubacteriales bacterium
AACATTTAGTGCAGGCTACGACCTTTACTCGCCAATCGACATAGTTGTAGAGCCAAAGCAAATGCAAATGATTTGGACCAACTACAAGGCATGTTTCAATCAAGACGAAGTGCTTGTTTTATGCGTTACAAGTGGTATGGGCAAACACGGAGTTATGCTCGCTAACACTTTGGGAATAATCGACAGCGACTACTACTCTAATGTGTCTAACGACGGCAACATTGGAATTAGGCTATACAATTTTAGCGACGAACCATATGTTATTAAAAAGGGCGACAAAATTGGTCAAGGAATATTTACTAAATTTTTAACCGTCGACGACGAAGAAGAAATAACAACTAACAGGGTCGGTGGATTTGGTAGCACTGTAAAAAAATAAAAGAGATTTCATAAACTCTTTTTTTATTTCTTATTTCGACACAAAGTTTATTCACACTCAGTGAATATTATACATATACTAATTTTGTGCCAGAAAAGTGTTTAACTTCTCCATTTTACTGGAAAGTTATTCACAATGGGACTTATTTTGGGCACTATCAGTGCCAGTTGTGCACAATCAAAAATTACATATTGTGGATAACTTGGCTGTTTATTGTGGATAAGTGGATAACTTTTGCATAAAACCTATGGATATCGTGCATTTTTATGCAAAATTTATAAATATTCATACAAATTTATAAATATAACTATGTGAATAAGTGGATAACTTAGTGCCACTTATTTTTTGGCTTGAAAAATCAAACAATTTGGCTGTCGATAACTTTTTTTGGCTGTGAATAAAACTTTTTTAGTCAAAATAAATATTCAGTTGATAATCGCTTGGGCAAAGAGAAAAATGACTATGCTAATAACTTGCCGTATTCTCTAAACAATAACTTTTTCAGTATACAATATCGTAGTCCATAACATTTTTTTATTTTGATATTTTTGCCCCTTGAACTGTTAAAACTTGATATTAACTAATTCATCTTTTAGTTGATAGAAGTGCGATATTTCCTTAATGCATAACTCGGTCTGCTCAACCCCTATTTTTTGCTCATCGGTGGTGCTTCCCACAATTTTCAAGGCACGTTTTAGTGAGAATTTTAGCCACTCCAAATTTAGGCCACTTGCGTAGTATAAAAGTTTAGAATCTATGTTTCGGTCTAGGTTGAGCGAAACATTGTCAAAGTATGTAGACATAAATGTTTTAACCTTCTCTATATCTATATTGACTTCTTCGTAGCCAGCATAGACTAGTGCGTACTTGTATGCTTCGTAGTATGGACTATTGTAGCCAATACATTCAAGGTCAATCAGCAGTGGTTCACCATTAAGCCACAACACATTTTTGCAATCCATATCGTTGTGGCTTAGCGCCAAAACTCGTGGCATATGCTCAATTGCCTTGTTGTATTCGTTCGTAAGTTCTATCAAAATTGGTGTAATTTTTTTGAGTTTACAAAATAGTTCGTCACCTAGTTCATTTGAATAGTTTAGGTATTTCTCCCAGTCGATACTAAGTGGTTTTTGCACTATGTTTGCAGACACTTTTGAATCAATTGAATGCATTTGGGCTGTGATTACGGCAATTTTTTTCAAGCCATCTAGCCCAATTTCGCTTGCTTGCAAGGAGCGAGCCGAAAAAAAAGGGAAAACATAAAACGCTTCATCATTCACCACTTGCAAACCTTTGCCATTAAAACTCAGTGGGTATATGGCTGGAATGTTACTAAGTTTAAACATTTCTTCTAGTTTTTCTTTTTCTAGTGACGACTTGATTAATGATTCGCTTGTTTTTCCAAAGCACTTAATCATATACTGCCCTTTATCGGTTTTGAGTTTGTATAAAAAATGTAAAAAGCCACCATAAATTCTAGTTGGCTCAATCAAAACTTTTCCTAATTTTAACTCTCTAGCAATATCGTATAATGTTTGGTTATCCATACTTTTATATTAACACAACTAAAAAATATTTCAAACACCAAACGCTCTATCGCCTTTCCAAAACGCATTTAAAACAAAATATAACTTTATACTTGACTTACGACAAAAAAAGTTATATAATCACTAAGTCAAAAATGGTTGAAGATGCTTTTAGTTAACCTATATGATTGATAGCGTGAGTTTATATAGTAAAATCAAAAATGCCTGCGTTGGTCTACGGAACCTGCTCGCCTATTTGTAAATAAACTCAGTTTGGCTTCGCAAACTTTCGCTAACACACAAAGGCTGCGCTCCCCAAAAATTTAATAATTTTCAGGGACCCCATACAACCTTTGCTTCCTTAACAAATTTATATAAATCAATCAAACTATAACCTATATGCACCGTTAGCGCAATTGGATAGAGCGTTGGTCTACGGAACCAAAGGTTAGGGGTTCGAGTCCCTTACGGTGCACCAATAAATTTACACGAACCACTAAAAAGTGTGTTCGTTTTTTTATTAAAAAATATTAAATACTTAATACTGATTGTGAAAATAAAAATTGACATTAATATCTTAATGCTTTGTTAGTATATTATATAAAACAGCATAATTAGTGAAAAATAATTAAAAATTAATATTGACTTTACAACTTTTTAATGATAGAATAGATACATAAACAAATTAGGAGAATGATTACGGCAAACTTAAATGAAAAGATAATTAACGAAATCAGAAAAAAAGCAGAAGAACAATTCGACAAAATGTCTTTTGCATATTATGAAAAAAATAAAGATTGTATTATGTGTGAAAATGATCTAACTACAAAAGATTTATTAAAAATCAAAACAATTTATACTAAAAAAGAACTTGATTTTGTTATAGATAACTATAACATACGAGCAACTTCACACCAATTTTTAAATAACTGCATTTATTTATTAGATGAATATAAAAAAACAAAACAAATTTCAAAGTGTGATGCAATTTATACTATATTAAATAAATACTTCACTATCATAAATTGTTATGATGATCCATACAATGACCATCCATTGTGGGAGGGATTTGACATTTGCCAGTATATAAAATGTCCAACCATTCTTCAAGATTTGATAAATGATAAGGTTGTAGCAATGAAAGCAGAAAAGAATAAAAAAGCAAGAATTAAATATAAAGAAAAAGCAGATAAAACAGATAAAGAAATTATTGAAGAACTTGAACTATAAAAAAAACACCGCACAGGTGTTTTTTTGTGGCTATATTTTTAACATTAAATTCTTTTAATAACATTTAGCATTTGTCAATATGCTTTTAAACTTAATAGATTTTGAATATGAGCAAACGCAAAACAACTTACAAAACTAAAATTATTCATTTTTCTGAGAACACTAGATATAGTCGAGATTAAACGTCTTAAAAATATTAGATTCGCTTTTGCCTTTGCTCTCTAAGTTTTCTCAAGTTTTCATAAATTCCACCATGAGTTTCCGGAATCAACTGCTGATTGTCGTACATTTTTATTAACCACGAAAAAATCGTGATATATTCTATAACAATCAAATAATTTTAGTGCAAAAAACAAAATTTTGGATTAAAACATTGCCTTGCAAAACAAAAAAGACTTGATTAAAATGCACTTTCGTAACATCAATCAAAGTCTTTGTGAATACAATAAACTAAATTTTATTTGGATATGTTTATCACTCTTGCTTCGTATGCGTTTAGGGCATTGGTTAAAGGCGAGTTGTAGTTGCAATAAAGGGTTTCACCCTTTGGTAGTTTAGTAGTAACTATGTCATCAGACAAATTTGCAATTACCATATATTTTTTATCTTCATATGCCCTGATGTACTTAATTATTCTGTTATTAGTTTTACTAAATTTAGTAGTACCATGGCAAAATACATCTTTATTTTTGTTTCTTAACGCTAGGATTTTACGATACTCATTGAGAATTGAGTTTTGTTGTTTGTCTTGTGCTTCAACATTAATTTGTTTGTAGTTGTCGTTTACCTTAAACCAAGGTGTAGCATCACTAAAACCAGCATTTTTGCTGTCGTTCCATTGCATCATTGTTCTTGCGTTATCACGACTAGATACTTTTAGATTTTCAAAAACATCATGTCTTTCTTTATATGTTTTTGCAAGAGAAATTAATGTTTTTGCATTTACATCAGCAAAGTCATTGATACTTTTGAAGTGATAGTTTGTCATTCCAATTTCTTCGCCGTTATAAATTATTGGCATACCTTTTAGCAAATACATCACTAATGCAAGTGCCGAACAACTTTTGTTCCAATATTTTTCACTACCATACATAGACGCCATTCTTGGATAGTCATGATTAGTCCAAAACAAAACTGGACAACCACCATTTTGTGCAATTTTTTGTTTTAGTTTTAGCGATCTCATTAAAAGTTTAAAATCGTAACTTTGTGAGCAAAAATAATAACTATCTATTTGTGAAAACTCAAATATTTGGTCCAACTCTTTTGAATCAAAAGAACAAAATTCTTTAAAGTCTTTTAAGATGGAGTTTCTTCCCAACTCTCCCATACTTACTATTCCGTACTTTTTCCATTCACTAGATAGTTCTTTTAAAAATGTATGAACTTTTGGTCTATTTGAAAATTTGTGAAAGGTTATGCCTTTTTTTCCATTTCTAAATGTTTCGTCTTTGGCAATATGAGAAATTGCATCAACTCTAAAACCATCAATGCCCTTTTTAGCCCAGAAAGAAATAACATCTTTGACCTTTTCCATTGCAAACTTCGAATTGTAGTTTATATCTGGCATCTTTTTAGAAAAAATACTTAGATTGTATTGTTGTCTTTTCTCATTAAAAAGCCAAGTTGAGCCACCAAAGAAAGACTCCCAATTATTAGGAACGCATCTTTTACCATCTACAATTTTTCCATCTTTCCAGTAGTAGAAATCTTCGTAACCCTTCTCGTTATTTTCGCTTTTAATAAACCACTCATGCTCGTCCGAAGTATGATTTAGCACCAAATCGGCTACCACTTTTATACCGAGTGAATGTGCCTTTTTGATCAAATTGTCCACATCTTGCATAGTGCCATATTCTTTCAAAATATTGTAGTAATCTCTAATGTCGTAACCGTTGTCGTCCATAGGCGAGTCGTAAAAAGGACTAAGCCAAATAAAGTCGACTCCAAGCGACTTGATGTAGCCCAATTTTTCTATCACACCATTTATATCGCCAATGCCGTCGCTGTTGCTATCTTTAAAACTTTTTAGGTAGATTTGATAACCTATACTTTCTTCCCAGTTTCTGTTGATATGATTCATAATTTTCTCCTTTTTTTATAGTTATTTTACTATGTCTATTTCTTGTAGACAAATTTTTTTATGCTTATAAGAAAAAAATCCCACTTGGGATTTTTTATGCAATTCGTATTACTAAACAAGTTTTTTGGTTGACAAGTTCAAAATCAAAGCCGACTGCACCAAGTGCCTTCATCATATAAGTTATGCCGTTATTTTCTTCACTACCCAAAACTGCGTTGACAAATGATTCAGCAAGTGTAGTGCAAAGTTCGTCTGTGCTACCTGTTTTCATAACTAGGTTTAAAATTTTCAAAACATTTTGTGTTTGATTTTTGTCTAGGTTGTTAATTTCAACATCTTTGAATGCGACTGAATAACTAAATGGCTGTTCTTGTGGGGTTACAACAACCGTGGTCGAAACATACAAAAAGTCAGGCATATTGTTTCCTACCAAACTCATTGGAAAGGAACTAAAACTCTTTTTAACTTCTTTTAAATCTAATTTTAAAACTACATTAAAGTCTACGCTTTTTGTTTCTGCGTTAATGTTGTCTAGGTGTATTTGCACAAGTTCTGCATTAACTTTCATGTCGCCCATTGTTATGGTAGCGCCACCACCTTGCGACAACAACATATCACTAAGGAGTGCACCAAGTTCTTTGTCAGTTAAAACAAGATTGCTTGTCATTTGGTTTGCACTGGTTAGGTTTGATGTGTCAATTTTTAGGTGTCCGTTACTATCTACGGTAACTAGTTCGCCACCAACATTGGTGTTAAACTTTTCTTTAACACTTGTTTTGTCGGCTTCACCAAACTTGCTTGTAAACTTAGCGTCTTCGTCGACTGGGTCTTTCAGACTAGCCACACTTGCTACTGCCTTGATTAGACTAATATTGTGCTTTGCTTGAAAGTATATTTCAAAGCCAGCAAAAACAACTAAAACCGTCATAACAAAACTCATTATTCCAATCAAAAATTTAGCCAAGAATGATTTTCTCTTTTTTTCTCTCATATTATATCTCCATATTTAGTATAAACAAAATTATATTTTATTGCAAGAAAAAACTG
>CATZIR010000039.1 GCA_958420145.1 uncultured Eubacteriales bacterium
TGGGGTTAGTGTTCCGTCCATAATATCGCAATGCAAAAACTCTGCATATGGTGCAATTTCCTTAACATAAGTTAAAATTGTCTTTTCTGCTGGGAGTGATGATACACTCACTAAAACATTTTTTTTCATATTTCTCCTACAAAAATAATTTATCACATTTTGATAAAAATATAAAATATTTTGCTAAGCCTAAGCAAAATTAATCTATATTTCCTGTTTCTAGGTATCTTCTACGAAGTTGACCACAAGCGCCGTCGATATCTTCGCCCATAGTTCTTCTAAGCGTGCTACTTAGTCCTAGTTTTTTCAAACTTTCCACAAACTGCAATGCTTCTTCTCTTGTTGTGCCTTCGAGTGTTCTCTCCGTCACTTGATTTAGGCAAATAACATTGATATGGCAAGGAAGTCCACGCATTAGGTGTCTTAGTTCCAATGCACACTCCTTGCTATCGTTCAAGCCTTTGATAAGCACATATTCAAAAACAATTCTTCTACCTGTTTTGCCAAAATAATACCTACAAGCGTCGATAATTTGCTTTATGCCATACTTGTTGGCAACTGGCATAGATTGTCTCCTAATCTTGTCGTTTGGAGCGTGCAGACTGATTGTCAAAGTGATTTTGAAGCCGTCATCTGCAAGTTTGTATATATTTGGCACAATGCCACAAGTGGACAAACTGATGTTTCTTTCGCTGATGTTTAGTGTGTCTTTGCTCGAAATGAGTTTCAAAAATTTTGTCACATTATTATAGTTGTCTAGTGGCTCACCACTACCCATTAAAACAATGTTTGTTACTTTTCTTCTGTCGCCAATGCCACCTTCTAGAAATCTATTTATTTGCACAACTTGTCCTACAATTTCGCCAGCAGAAAGGTTTCTAACAAGTCCACCCAATGTGCTTGCACAAAATTTGCAACCCATTCGGCAACCAACTTGACTAGATACGCAAACCGTGTAGCCATATTTATATTTCATAAGCACACTTTCGATGATGTTGTTGTCACTAAGTTTGAACAAAAATTTGACAGTACCATCTCGGCTCACTTTTTTATCTAGAATTGTGCAAGGCTGAGCAATATAGTTTTCGGTTAGCCTATTTTTTAGGTCGTAACTAATGTTAGTCATTTCGCTAAAACTTTTGCCTTGATATAGGCTTGTGAAAATTTGGCCAGACCTAAATTTTTGTTCGCCCATGTCTAGCATAACTTTTTCGATTTCTTTTAATGAATAGTCTAGTAAATTTTCCACAATTTTCTCCTAATTTAGAATTGCACCGGTAGCAAGTTTTTTGCCGTTAGCAAAATCTTTTGCACTCATCTTTTTTCCGCCTTCTAGTTGAAGTTCAACAAGTTCTAGCACTGAGTTATCACACTTTACGAAAATTCCTTTTTTTGTAGATACAAGTGCTACTTGTCCGTTTTTCATATTGCTTATTTCGTCAAGGCTAAGATTTGATAAAGCCATAAAGTCTTGCAAAGTATAACTCTTTGCTTTGTATACTTTTAGCATTACGCCATTATAGTGCGTGTATGCTACTGGCCACTCTGCCATTCCCCTAACAAAGTTTACTATATTTTGTGCAGGAGTGTTAAAATCTATCACGGCTTGCTCTTTTTTGAGCATTTTGCATTTTGTTACCAAACTTTCGTCTTGTGGCACTAGCACTGCCGTTCCGTTTTCAATCTCATCTAGTGACTTTAACAAAAGGTCTGCACCCATAAGGCTAATCTTTTCCATAAGCGAAGAAACAGTATCGCTTTCTTGAATTTCAAATTCTTGAGTGTGCAAAATTGGACCGTCGTCCATACCTGCTTGAGTTTTTAGAATAGTAACGCCCAAAGTTTTCTCGCCATTAATCAAACTCCACTGAATTGGAGACGAACCCCTATATTTTGGCAAAACTGAGCCGTGAACATTGTATACGCCATACTTAGTGATGTCTAATATCTCTTGACTAAGAATTTGACCATAGGCAGCAGTAATCATTATGTCTGCGCCAAGTTTTTTTAGTGGCTCTACACCTTCTAGTCTAATTTTTGCAAACTGATATACAGGAATGTTGTATTTTTGTGCAAGCACTTTTGTTGGTGGTGCTTCGAGAAGTTGCTTTCTGCCGACAAGTTTATCTGGCTGGCAAACAACAGCAATAACTTCGTGTCTGGAATCTATAAGTTTTTGCAAAACATTTTCTGCAAAATGTGGTGTTCCTAAAAATATGATTTTCAATTTCGTGACCTACCTATCTTAGTATATATAGATTAGTATAACAAAAAACAGTCAAAAAGTATAACACTTTATGGCTGTTTGAATAAATTTTTATAAGTTGCAACTGTTTGAGAAGTTTTACTCATTGTTACTAAAAATGAATTTAGTAAAATCTTCTATGCTCATCTCTAACGCTTTTGCAAAGTATGGAATTTCTGCAGTTAGCATATATCTTCTGCCTTTCTCAATTTTTAATAAAGTAACTGCATCAATATCTAAACCACATACTTGCAATTTTTGTGCAAATTCTAGTTGAGAAAAATAAGCATTGTATCTTAAATCAAAAATTCTTTTGCCTATTATTTCATTTCTATTTTTTAATTCTAGACTTTTCATATTTACTCCCTAACGAGAATTTTTTCTGTAAACTCACCAACTGACATTTTTAATGCCTTTGCGAAAAATGGTATTTCATATACTAGTAATTTTCTTTTTCCGTGTTCAATCAAAGATAATGTGGCTCTATCTATATCAAGTCCACATAGTTGTATTAGTTCTGTGTATCTGGTTTGAGTTAAGGCATTCATAAATCTAAGTTTTGCTAAATTAATGCCAATCCTGTTATTTTCCATTATGTCCAATTCCATTTGTTGTGGCTTTCTGTTTAATTTCATAACACACCTTGTTAACTTTTTTGAAAAAATGTTGATATTATTAACATTTTGTTAGATTTTATAACAATAAGTGTGCTATACTTGTTATACCTATTAGAAATATGTTAATACATTTAACAAAAGGAGTAATTATGTCACTAGATGGAGATTTTTATGAACAGTTTGGAATATATGAATTAAGAAATATCGCAAGGGACAAGGGAGTTAAAAGTCCAACATTATTAAACAAAAATGCTTTAATAACACAAATTATGGAAATTGATAACGGTTCTTTTGAACCAACCTTTAGAACAACAAAACAAGGCAGACCTTTCAAACCAATTAGTCTACCTGATATAGACGGCACTTGTTTAGATTGCCCTATATACAAAAAAATTAAAGAATTGTATGATTTGATATTAAACTACATAACTGAACAAAAAAATCCTAGGAACTAACTAGGATTTTTTGTTACGATATGTATTTTTTGTTATGCTATGTATCTTTTTTTGTTTAGTTTGGCTTGCTTTTTTGCAAGTTTCGCTTGTTTTTTAACTAACTTCTTTTCGAGTTTTAGTTGTTTTTTCTTCTCTTTTTTTGTTAGTTCTTTTGGTGGGTATGTGTAATGTTCCTTCAAAGAATCAACATTAAGTATATGTGTTTTTATTCTCTTTATGCTTCGAGCATAATATAGACCGTCGCAGATTCTTTCGTCGATTACAACACCAATTTGCAATATTTTTGCAATTTCCACGGTCTTGCCATCTTCGGCGACCACTGGACGAGTAACTTCCTTACCCATTCCAGCAAACATACTAGTTGTTCCAAGGTCATATAAATGGTGATAGACATATTCTGTGGAAATACTTTTCATATTAGTTAAAAAGCAACTTGTGTGGAATGGACTAAGTTTAATTAATTTTTTTGGAAGCATTCCGTGCCTATCTAAAAACCTAACTAGACCCATTGCCATCTTGAGTAAAAGTGGTGGGCATTTCATTAAAAAGCCTGCAAACTTGTCTGTATCATTTTTTTTGTCACCACCCTTGTTGGCTGCGATTGCTTCATCTACTTTTTCTTTTACTTCATAAATGTTTTCTGTACCGTCAAATTCAAGTTTTACAGTTGTTTCGTCCGCACCGTCTCTAAGTGATTTTTTAACTGTAAAACAAACAAAAATTCCTTTCCTATCATAAATTCTTGTGTTCATTGTAAAGCGATTGAGTGCTGGTCTTTCGGCATACATTCTAACAATGGCTGCGATTAGAATGTGCATATACGAAAATTCGTTGCCCTTTTCAAGTTCTTCAGTAATAAATCTGTCTATGTCGTCACATCTAACTTCTAGCAAATAGTTTACCATTGCGTCATATCTATGTGGCATAATTGCGCTTGTGGCCCTGAGTATTGGGTCAATGTTTTTTGCGACCTTCCCGTCGCTTCTCTTTCCAAACATATGTTAACTCTCCAAAATTCAATTTGAGAATATCATACCATAAAAAAGCACCCTTGTCAAACAATCAAAAAGTGCCATTTTTACTCGTACTAAAAGCAAAGTTACTTTAATAAAGTTTTGAGTGATTTCCTTTATCTTTTCATATGAGTAATAAAAATTTAGTTTTTGCAAATCGAAGAAAATTTTAAAATAACAGATTAAAGAAACTCACAAGTGACCAGTGTTAGATACTAATAAAAAGGTAAATATTTCAGTTTTTTTCTAGTCTATCTTCAAAATTCGTTTTATTATATCTTCAAAATTCTCGCTTATGACTAATGTTAATTATCATAATGATTTGTGAATAAAAAATAGTTTTTATTGAAACTTTTATCTTTTCAAAAAAACTATTGTAATTCCACTATTAAACGATTGCATATCGCTTTCTAATATAAACTGGGGGTATTCCACTACAACATTGAATTTCTCTATTGCCTGTTTGCCCCACCTTTCTCCTTCGACAAAGTCTAAAATTTTGCCTTGCCTTTTTAGTTCTCTAAGCCTATCACGAGCAAGCAGTCTTATTTCGCCACCTGTTCCGTGTGAGCCGTAGCCGTGAATAACTTTTATCGCACCCACTTCGCTACCAGTTAGGGCTTCAATTTCTATTTCCATATTAGCGACTGCCACATCAGCTGGTGGCATATCTTGTTTTATGTTTAGTTCCTTTATCTTCATTTTTTATTCCTATGTATTTTGTTTTTTTATTAGTTTGGATTTATGATGCAATGTTTATCAAAAATTTTTGGTTAGTTTTTTGTGGCTTAAAAAGTTTACGAAATAACGCTTTCAAATTGTTTGTGTATTTATGACACTAATGGCAATAAAACTTTATAAAGATTTTAACAAAATTTTTATTAGTTTGTTTATAACTTATTTTGGAAAAAAAATCTTATTCGCTTTGTCAAATCTTTAGAAAATCTGTTGTGATTATAATATTTTGAGATGCTGTATTTTTATCTAAATGTGTGCATAATTATTCATTTTTTAGAATATTTATAAAATTGTTTAATTGGCTAATGTTTAGCACCGTTACATATTTTTTGCCATACTTTTTGGTTTTTACATCACTGAGCATATTTAGTAGATTATTCTTCGTTTCGTCGTGTTCCCAAACCACCACGCCACTATTTTGCAATAAATCGTGTTTTATTATTTGCTTGATAAATTTTTCTGCTAGGTCAGTTTTATATGGTGGGTCGATAAAGATAATATCAAAACAAAATTGCTGAGCAGATAGTTCTTTTAGTGCTTCAAAGCAATCACATTTTTTTATTTTATAGTTATTTTCTTTCAAAAAAGATGCGTTTTTTTTGATTAAATTTATACTTTCTTGATTATTATCTACAAAAACGACTTGTTTTGCATTTCTGCTAATGGCTTCAATACCCATAGCACCAGTGCCTGCAAAAAGGTCTAAAAATGTGCTACCATTAACCTTTTCGCCAAGCATATTAAAAATCGCCCCACGAACCAAATCACTCGTTGGTCTTGTTGATGATAGTTCAAATTCACTTAGAATTTTACCCTTATATTTTCCTGCAATAATTCTCATATAAAACATTTTATCACTTTTTCAAAAATAATGAAAATGATTACAAACACAAATTTATTATTATGGTTTTGTTCATCAAGCCACAATTCAAATTTATGCATAATTATGCAACTAAATTATATGATAGTTCATTCTATCTCGCTTAAAATTCGTTAAAATTTCATACGGAATTGTGTTTGCATTTTGAGCAATTTCGTTAGCGTCAATTTCTAAGTTTTTATCTTTGCCTAGAACCACAACATCATCTCCAATTTTGCATTTGACATCGCTTATATCGACCATAAATAAATCCATACAAATTGAACCTACAATCGGTGCAAATTTGCCGTTAATAATCACCCTACCC
>CATZIR010000040.1 GCA_958420145.1 uncultured Eubacteriales bacterium
GTAATGTAATCAGTTCTTTTATCACTTATCAAATTTTTCAATCCTTCTCATATGATTTTATTGATTGTCTTGCAAGTGAGAATAAACTTCTTTTGCGGTAAGATTTTGAGAGTTGCCAAAGGTTTCGGCAAAGTTTTTTAAGTCGGTTGCAAACATTAAACTTATTCGTTTAAGTTGCTGATTTGACAAGTTTGCTTTACCTAATTTTAAAGTGTTATCTTCAAAATTAAATTTGGCTGTGTTCTCTCGTAATTCTTCACAATCAACAAAACATTTTGTTTTGGTATCAGTCATAAGCATTTATATTTTCATATAAAAACTTGTTAGCAGTGATACCAATTTCAATCCAGACTTCAATTTTGAAGTCTAAATTTATTATAGCATAAACAAGTAAAAATTACTATATTTTTAACAAAAAACAAGTGGGTTTCACACTTGGTTTAAGCCTTGGGGAAATAGACTCAAAATCGACTCTTTTATATTTTTGGTGTGAGTCGCAAAAAAGCCCGAAAAAATGGGACTTTTTGGGGCTTAAAAATCGATTTTGAGCCAATTTCCTTATCCTGCTCGATATTTTTTCTCCATAAAATAAGCAAATTTCTATCAAATCTCACACTTTTATGATATACTTTTTACATGGAGAACGATTATGGAAATAACAAAAGATAAATCACTAAAAAATATATATTTCATTTGCAGTTTAACGCAAAAAACAAAAACTTCAATGCAAGGAGCGTTATCTTCAAAAGGGGATTTGATGGGCGGAATTTTTGATAGATGGATTAATACAATTCCCGAAAGTGTTATATTTAATGAATACATAAAACCAAAACTTAATCAATGCAAAAATTCAGATATCGAATTAATACAAGATTTTTATTTGTATGACCCAAAAGAAGTTGGTATTGCTCCTGACGTATTAGGTATAAAGATAAATAACAAAGAAATACCTTTTTGCATTTATGGGAAAATTGGTAATGAAATTCGTTGGCATCAAAATAAAAATTATCCACAAATTGAAGTTAAAACCTTAAAGATGTCCCAGAAAATGTTAACATTAAGAGACCAACACTATAGTGGTAAATATTTAATATTTGCAGAATCCACTTTTAATATTGATTATTTATTGCCATTTTTTGATAAAAATTTATTTAATCAAAATGTTTTTGATGAGTTAAAAATGAATAACGAGACTTTTTTAGAAGGAAATTACAACAACTATATTACTCAAATAAATAAAATAAATCTAGGTAATGACAAAATAGGAGATGTTAACGTTTTAGTAATAACAAAAGCGGAAGATTTTATTAACAAATCCATAATGTGTATACCCGGCGAAAGCGTCCAATATATTAACAATAATATTTCCGAAAAAGATTTTACAAGAATTCCACAAGCAAATGTTGATATCCCTTTGTCAAACTATTTAATATGTAGATTTGATAACGTATACAGCTTTAATGAAAAATGGTATGATGATTTTGTAAAAAGACAAAATATAAAAACTTTAGATGTTAAGGTTGACAATTTGAATAGTATAAAAATTATTAAAATGAACAAAAGTAGCATTTATATAAAAGTTACTGGAGAAGCTACAATTAATAATTTTAAATTGAAAGATGACGTTTATAAAATTGATTTTGCTATACTCGAGCGTTCTGCTTCAAGTCCAAAGGAATATTTTTTACAGAAAAATATCTGTGATGTCTTAAATAATAATGAGATAAATTTAATATCAGAATTAAACAAAGTTATTAAGGATAATACAAATGGAAATTAAAGTAGCAAGCATGTTTGCTGGCATTGGTGGTATTTGTTTAGCATTTAAAAATGCAGGCTGTAAAATTGTTTGGGCAAACGAAATTGATAAAGGTGCTTGCAAAACATATAGGGAAAACTTTGGAAGTTCTTATTTAGTTGAAGATAATATAAAAAATATTCAAACAAAAGATATTCCTGACTTTGATATATTAACCACCGGCTTTCCTTGTCAACCATTTTCCATAGCGGGCAAATTGAAAGGGTTTAGCGATGAACGTGGCCAACTTTTTTATCAAATAGAAAGAATTATTAAAGATAAAAAGCCAAAAGCAGTTTTTTTAGAAAATGTGTCTAATCTAGAAAATCATGATGATGGTAAAAGCTTCAATAAAGTTTTTGCTAGTTTAGCACAATTTGGATATGTTGTTCGATATTGTGTAATGAATGCTTATGAATATTCTTCTATTCCACAAAATAGAGATAGGATTTATATAGTTGCATTTAGAGATTTGGACGATAATAATAAGTTTAATTTTCCGGATAAAATTGATAAGTTAAAACCTTTAAGTGATTTTTTTGATATATCTGAAAAACATAGCGATTGTTATTACTATAATTTAAATTCAACACTTGGCAACCTTTTAAATGAAAAAGTGTCTGAAATAGGCAAAATTTATAAAATAAAGGATAATGGAATATTTCCATATTCACCCGATATGTGCCCGACACTAACGGCGAATATGGGGACGTATCCCAATAGAGTTCCTGTTATTAGAGATAATTATGGAATAAGGAAATTAACACCTTATGAGTTGTTAGCATTTCAAGGATTCCCAAAAGATTATAAATTTCCCAAGGGAATTACATTAAATCAAGCTTATAAACAAATCGGAAATAGTGTTTGTGTCCCCGTTATAGAAAGAATAGCAAAAGAAATTATAAAAATATTTGAAAACTAGCTGCTTTTTTATCAAAATATGTTATAATGAGTTTAGGCACACCTAAAGCCACATTGGAAAAAGTTAGAGTAAAATTACAAAATGGGGAAATTGTTTATGGAGATAAATTCGATAAAAACGATTTCTCAACATTAAAAGAGATTTTCGCTGAATGGTTGGAAATCAACAAAAAAGTAACTTCGTTAGGTGGTCGTGGGCTAAATGTTCCAGATGTTTTTAGTGAAGCTCTTTACTGTATATTTTTTAATGCAGTAAGAACAAACAACACTGCACACTCTTATGATTGTGTGAACATTGAAAATGGAGCTGGAGTTCAAGTTAAATCTGCTTCAATAGCAAACGATTGCACTTCATTTGGACCAAGGTCAACATGGAATGAATTATATTTTATGGACTTTGCTGTAAATGGAAAGATTGATGGCATTATTGATGTTTACAGGTTAGACTTTGCATTAGATGATGTAATCCTAAATACAAAGAAAAACGAAACATTTAAAATGCAACAAGAACAAGGTCGTAGACCTAGATTATCATTAAAAAAGTTAATTAAAGAAAAAGGCATTAAACCAATTAAAAGAATTAGTTTAATAGACTAACAAAAGGAGGAAAGGTGTGCCGTTTATTATAGTCTTATAGTAAGCGGCATGCTGCAAAATATTATGAATAAAGTGGTAAGTTTATTTAGTGGTGTTGGTGGAATTGATTTGGCTTTTGAACAAGCAGGTTTTTCTACCATATTTGCAAATGATATTGATGAACCAGCATGTAAAACATTTTCTCGAAACTTTAACATTCCTATTGTTTGTGATGATATAAAAAATATAAAGGAAGATGAAATTCCAGATTGTGATTGCTTGGTTGCAGGCTTCCCTTGTCAAGCATTTTCTATTGCAGGCTATCGAAAAGGTTTTGAAGATACTCGTGGAACTCTGTTTTTTGAAATAGCACGAATTATAAGAAAGAAAAAACCACAGGTTATATTTTTAGAAAATGTTAAAAATTTAGTTGCACATGATAATGGAAAGACTTTTGAAGTTATTTTAAACACATTACACGAAATCGGATATCATGTAAGATATATGGTTTTAAATGCTTGTGAATATGGAAATATCCCACAAAATAGAGAGAGAATTTATATAGTTGGATTTTTAAATGAAGATTATGCCAATAAATTCTATTTCCCACAACCAATTAGGCTAACTAATAAATTAAAAGACGAGATTGATTTTGAAAACAAAGTTGATGACAAATACTATTACACACACGAAAAATACCCTCGCATTGTGGAAGAAATGAACAAATTTGATAATCAAGATACATTATATCAATGGCGTAGACAGTATGTTAGACAAAACAAAAGCAATATGTCCCCCACATTAACTGCAAACATGGGAACAGGCGGCCATAATGTTCCATTGGTAATTACAAAGTATGGAATTAGAAAATTAACGCCAAAAGAATGTTTTAATTTACAAGGATTTCCTTCAAATTACGAGTTGCCTAGTATCTCGACCGCACAATTATATAAACAGGCAGGAAATAGTGTTTGTGTTACTGTAATTGAAAGAATAGCAGAAAACATTTTCAAAATATTAAATAATAAGGATTAAATTATGATAATAACAAAAGAGCAAAAAGAATTCTTAAAGTTATTTGTAGAATGTAATAATAGTTACAATAGAAATCAAAAAGAGATTTTAAAAGCAACAATAGATAGTTCTTTAACCATTGAAGAACTTGCTCAAAAAACTATGTTAATAATGATGTTTTAAAAGGAGAATTAGCTATGAAAAAAGCTGTTATATATGCAAGATATTCTAGCGATAGTCAAACAGAGCAAAGCATTGATGGTCAATTAAGAGTTTGCAAGGAATATGCTGAAAAGAATGGCTATGAAATTGTTGCTGAATATATCGACAGGGCTATGACTGGCACAAATGACAATCGTCCCGACTTCCAACGAATGATTAAAGACAGCTTTAACAAAAAATGGGAGTATGTTCTTGTATATAAATTTGACAGATTTTCAAGAGATAAATATCAATCAACCTTGCACAAACACACCTTAAAACAAAATGGTGTTAAAGTTATTTCAGCAATGGAAAATATTCCTGACACTCCCGAAGGCATAATTCTTGAAAGTTTGCTTGAAGGTATGAACCAATACTATTCTGCCGAACTTTCTCAAAAGGTAAAGCGTGGCTTAAAAGAAAGTAGAATTAAGGGTTTGTTTACTGGTGGTCCAACTCCTTATGGCTACAATGTAAAAGACAAAAAAGTTAGCATAAATGAAGAACAAGCGAACATTGTTTGTGAGTATATGTTTAATCAATATTATAGTGGCAAACGAATTAAAGATATTGTTACTTTGCTCGCTGAAAAAGGAATTAAAAACTCTTATGGTAAACCTTGGACAATTAATATGGTTTCAAGAGTTTTGAGAAACCCAAACTATAAGGGTTGTGTTTATGCTGATGGCACTTGCTACACAAATATTTTTCCTTCAATAGTAAGTGAAGAAGTGTTTAATGAAGTTAATGCTCGTTTAAAAGTCGCAAAACGCACTTCTGCACATTTTAAGACTGATGTCAATTATCTTTTAAGTGGCAAACTCATTTGTGGCAAATGTGGTGGTTTAATGACTGGAGATAGTGGCAAAGGTAAAATGGGCAAGATTTACAACTACTACAAATGTTTTACAAAGAAAAAGAATAAAGACCTTTGCGATAAAAAATCTATCTCACAAGAATATATTGAAAATATAGTTTTGCTAGCCACAAAAGAATTTTTAAATCAAACTGATTTGAATGAACTTTCAATTTGTCTTGCCGATGCATACAACAAAAGCATTGAAAAAGATAAAGTTTTGGAAAGTTTGAATAAGCAACTGCAAGAAAATAACAAGAAACTTGCAAACTTTGTTCGTGCAATAGAAAATGGAATTTTTAACGACACAACAAACGAAAGAATGAAAGAACTTGAAATAACAAATAAAGACTTACAAGAAAAAATAACAAGCCGAGAAATGCTTGTTATTAAGCCACTTGATAAAAATGTTATATATTCGTTCTTGTGCTCTTTTAAAGATATTGACCTAACAGACCAACTCGCTTGTCAGCGACTTGTTGATATGTTTATAAACAAAGTTGTTTTATATGATAACTATTGCGAGATTTATTTCAACACAAATGATGATAAATCTAAACAACTTAAACTCAAAGAACAACCAGACTTAGAAAGTGAAATTTTGTTTGAAAGCAAGAAAAAAGAGCAATCCTACTCAAAAAGTTCGGATTACTCCCTAATGGCGGAGAGTTAGGGATTCGAACCCCAGGACCCTCGCAGGTCAACGGTTTTCAAGACCGCCGCTTTCGACCGCTCAGCCAACTCTCCATATCTATTTATTGCTTTTCGTGAACATTTATTTCACTAGTCAACTCGCTTATTATACATTAAAATTTTTAGTTTTGCAAGTGATTTTA
>CATZIR010000041.1 GCA_958420145.1 uncultured Eubacteriales bacterium
TTTTCATAAGTCGTCTAATTTCTAGTTTTCTTAGGCAACCTTTATATTCTTGCTCTTCTTGTTTTATTTTTCCAAAGTCGTAATTTATTATTTGTTTTAGGTAATCATTATTTTCCATATCGTAGTCATCTAAAACTTTTGATACGATTGGGTTGTTATCAATCAAATATTGATTAAATTCTTTGTAGAACGCATTTTCAAATAATTCACTTTTTATGTTCGTTGCATACTCTTTTTTGTAAAGTCTGCACGCAAGCACATACGTTTCTGCCGAAAGCAAACTATTTTCTTCGGCTTTTATTGCCGATATTTTAGGTTTTGCTACCTGCGTTTGATTATTCCTAATTGTAATCAACTTTTTATTTAGTTCTCGTCTCAAAATTTCTTCGTTGATTTTTGCTATTTGTGCAATCTTTTTTAGATATATGTCTCTATCGGCAACGTTTTTGAAACTTGCAACCAAATTAAGCCCACTGTCTACAAATTTTGGTATGTTGTTTTTGTCGGTTAGGTCAAATTTTTCGCTAAGTACCTCAATTTGAAATTCCTTAAACGTTATGGCATTTTTAAGTTCATTTTCAAAACTTTCGGCACCGTATTTTTTTATGTATTCATCTGGGTCTAACTTTTCAGGAAGCGACACAACCTTAACATCAAAGTTGGTATCTTTTAGTAGTTCCACGCTTCTAACCGTTGCTTTTTTTCCTGCTCCGTCACCATCAAAGCAAATGTATATGCTATCGACAAACCTTGATATAGTTGCAATATGATTTTCGTTAAAGGCTGTGCCAAGCGTTGCTATTGCATTTGGGAAGCCTGCTTGATATAAACTCACAACATCAATTTGACCTTCAACCAAGATTGCATAGTTTTTGTTATCTACCCTTGCTTTTCTAAGGTTATTAAGTCCAAACAGCAAACTGCTTTTTTTGAAAATATCTGTTTCTGTCGTGTTTTTATATTTTGCAAATGCGTCGGTGTTTAACGCTCTACCAGAAAAACCAACGACCTTTCCAATATGGTTGAAAATTGGGAACACCAATCTTTCTGCCATTGCGTCATATACTCGCCCATTCTTTTCACTAATGATACCTGCTTTTAGCATTTCTTCTTGACTGATATGTAATGATTTTAGATGTTGAATAACACCTTGCCAGTTAGGGCTATATCCTAGTCCCAGTTTAGTGACTGTTTCGTTTTTTATTTGCCTTTTTACTAGGTAGTCTCTAGCAACTTGTCCAGTAGGCTTTTTTAGTTCGTTATGATAGTATTTTGCCGTTTCTGTGCAAATATAAATGAGCCTGTCCCGTTCTTTTTTTCGAGCCAAAATATTATCGTCGCCCGTAAACTCAGGAACTTCCATATTAACACTTTCTGCTAGATTTCTAACTGCCTGCATAAAGTCTATGCCTTCGATACTTTGCACAAACTTTATAACATCACCCCCAACTCCACAACCAAAACAGTGATAGTAGCCTTCAAACTCATTGACAGCAAACGACGCTGTTTTTTCGTGGTGGAACGGACAGCAACCCCAATAGGTTTTACCCTTTCGAGAAAGTGGAACATATTTGGAAACAACTGAGACGATATTGCAAGCACTTTTCAATTTGTCTATGAAATCTTGTCTATAACCTTTTTCCTGCATTTCCCCTACTTTTTTGAGAAATATTATCACATCAGTTTTACTGCAAGAATAATTCTCAAAATCTTATTAAAAAAATAAATACACTATATTATTCGACACATTTTTGAAAATACCTCTATTTTTTTGAAATTTTTTTTAATATTTTATTTTTTAGGCTATTTTGTGCCATTTTTGAATCAAAAAAAGTGCTAAAAATAGCACTTTTTATTAACTCCATTGATATACAAAGGCTTGCTTTAATTTTTCTGGTTTAGACGATTTTACAATACCTTTTCCCTTTGTGGTTCTATTCTCAACAGAGACATTTTCGCTCTTAACGGAAACTACTTTATTCTTATCGTTGATTGCATAAACTTCAAAGTGATTTCTTACAATTTTTGCAAGAAGAATGGTTGCGTTTTTGTCAAGAGTAATTATTTTAACGCCCTTTCTATTTCTTGCTAAAACTTCAAACTGACTAACTTCTACTTGCTTTGCGTAGCCATTGTTTGTTAGAACAAGCACATTGTCTTTTGGTTGAGCCAAACTAGCATAAACTACTTGGTCACCTTCGCCTAGATTAATGCCCTTAACACCACTAGCTGTTTTGCTCTGCAATGGAACATCATCTATGTTTGCATTTAGGCAAATTCCGTCTTTTGTAACAAAAAGTAATGTCTTGTTTTTTTCAAATTTTTGAATGGCAACTAATTTTTGTTTTTCGGCAAGTTTAAAGCCAACAAAAGATTGTTTTTTAACATCAAATTCACTTAGAACGCACTTTCTAATTTGACCATCGTCGGTCGTAAAGAGCAGTTCACCTTTTGGCAAAGTATCTTTGTAGTCCAAGATATATAGTACTCTCTCGTCTTTTTGATAGCCTACTATTGCGTCGGTGAGCAATGTGCCACGGTCTTTCCATCTAGCTTCCAAAATTTGGTCTTGGCTAAGTTTGTAGCAGTTGCCTAGGTTTGTGAATAGTAACAAATCTTTGTTTGTTTGAGTTTTGAATATGATTGAATGAACTTCGTTTAGAGTGCTGGTTGATGCCACACTTCTAGCCGAAATCATAAAACTTTTTTCTGGAATTTTTTTGATAGCATTGCGTTCGCTGTATGCAATATAAATATCTTTTACAGGTTTTGCAATAAGGTCATCGTGAATTTCAAAACTATCTATTGTGTTAATTTCTGTTAATCTCTTGCTACCATAAGATTTTTTGATTTCTAGCATTTCGGTTTTAACAGTCTTCATTTGAAGTTTTTTAGAAGCAACAATTGCTTTGAATTTTTCAATCTTCTTTTCAAGTTCTGCTAGTTCTTCTTTTATTTTGCCAACTTCTAGATTTGTTAATCTTGCTAGTCGCATATCTAGTATTGCTTGAGCTTGCACATCGTCGAGACTAAACTTTTCCATCAATCTTTGTTTAGCTTCCATTGTGCCAGCACTTGTTTTGATAATCTTGATAACTGCGTCAATGTTTTGAATTGCAATTAACAAGCCTTCCAAAATATGTGCTCTATCTTCGCATGCTTTTAGGTCAAATTTTGTTCTTCTTAGCACAACTTCTCGTTGATAGTTTACATAGTAAGACAAAATTTGTTTTAGGTTCATTAGTAGTGGTTTTCCGTTTGCAATGGCAACCATATTAATGCCAAATGTTGTTTGTAAATCGGTATATTTATATAAGAAATTCAAAACTTTTTCGGCATCAACATCTTTTTTGCAAGTGATTACTGCTCGAACACCATTTCTATCACTTTCGTCACGAATATCAGTGATGCCACCCAAAATATCTTTGTGTTTTTCTCTAAGTTCACCAATTTTTTGCAAAAGTGCCGACTTATTCACTTGATATGGGAATTCTGTGATAACAATGTTGGTTTTGTCGCCTTTTTCTGGCTCAAAACTTGTTTTTGCTCTAATTGTTATTTTGCCTTTTCCAGTTTCGTAGGCTTGTTTTAGTTGTTCTCCACCTAAAATGATACCACCTGTTGGAAAGTCAGGACCTTTGATGATGTTCATTAGTTCGCTAGTTGTGATGTCTGGATTGTCGATTACAGCAACTGATGCGTCAATACATTCGCCCAAGTTGTGAGTTGGAATGTTTGTTGCAAGTCCTACTGCAATTCCTGATGCGCCGTTAACTAATAGGTTTGGAAATCTACCGGGTAGCATATCAGGTTCTAGCCTACTATCGTCGTAGTTGTATGACCACCTAACAGTGTCTTTTTCGATATCTTTTAGTAGTTCAAGTGCAAGTGGGGCTAGTTTTGCTTCGGTATAACGCATAGCAGCAGCACCGTCGCCATCTACCGAACCAAAGTTTCCGTGTCCGTCGATTAGCACTTCTTTCATATTAAAAGTTTGAGCAAGTCTAACTAGTGCGTTATAAACTGATGTGTCGCCGTGTGGGTGATACTTACCCAAAACATAACCAACAGTATTTGCACATTTTTTGTATGGTTTGTCTGGCGTAAAGCCTTCTTCATACATCGCATACAAAATTCTTCTTTGAACTGGTTTTAATCCGTCTTCTACTCTTGGCAATGCTCTGTCCATAATAACATATTCGCTATATGGAATCATACTGTCGTGCAAAACATGATCCAAACTTTTTAGCAAGTTACCTGAGTCGTCTTTGTCGAACGAACTTTCGTAGGTATGTTCTTCGGCTTCTTCGATTTCTTCTTCGCTAATGTCATTGTCTTCGTCAATCATTTCTTGATTGCTATCATCTTTGGTCGATTGAACTTTGTCCATTTCTTTAGAACTTTCTTCGCTAACTTCTTCTTTTCTGTTTTCTACTTCGTTGGTTTTTTCTGTGTTTTTAGCACTCTTTTTTGTTTTAGAAGGTGATTTTACAGGTTTTTTGCTTTCTTTTTCGCTCTTTTGCTCTACATTATTTTCTAAGTCACCAAATGTTAATTGGCTATCGGTTACTTTGTGATTTTTTCTCATATCTTCTTTTGTTTCGTGTTTTTCTATATCTCTTTCGTCAAATATCATTATTGTTCATCTCCATTCTTTTTGAAGTTATCAACTCTATTAAAGTCGGCGTATTGAGCGATATATTTTTTTCTTGCGTCAACATTATCACCCATAAGTGTTGTGATTAATGTTTCTGCCTTTAGAGCGTCGTCGATTGTAACCTTTACAAGCAATCTATTTTTAGGATTTAGCGTTGTTTCCCAAAGTTGTTCTGGGTTCATTTCGCCCAAACCTTTGTATCTTTGAATTTGTGCGCCACGACCAACCAATTTTTTCTTTTCTTCTAGGTCGGCATCTGTGTAGGCATAGGCAATCTTATTTTTAGTATAAACCTTGTATAGTGGTGGCATTCCAAGATAGATATTGCCGTTCAAGATTAATTCTCTCATATATCTATAGAAGAATGTTAACAAAATACATTTGATATGTTCACCATCTTGGTCGGCATCGGCTAAGATAATAACTTTGTGGAACTTAAGGTTGTCTAGTTTGAACGAATTAGAAATACCTGTTCCAAGTGCGCCAATAATGGTTCTAATTTCTTCGTTTTGCAAAACTTGTTCAAGTCTTGTTTTCTCAACATTTAGTGGTTTGCCTCTTAGTGGCAAAATTGCTTGGAAGAATCTATCTCTACCTTGCTTTGCTGAACCACCAGCACTGTTTCCTTCCACGATAAATAGTTCGTTAAGTTCTGGTTTTCTGCCTGAGCAGTTAGCAAGTTTGCCAATCAAACTAATACTTTCTGCACTCGAAATTTGTCTTGCATGCTCTTTTGCTTTTTTAGCTGCTTCTCTAACCTTGGCAGCACCCTTTGCTTTTTCGATAACTTTTTCAAATGCTTTTTTGTTATCATTTTTTATTAGTATTTTAGATAGTTCGTTACTAACGATACTTTCAACTTCTGTTCTTGCTTCTGGGTTGCCAAGTTTTGTTTTTGTTTGACCTTCAAACTGAACATTACGCATTTTAACAGTCAAAACGCAAGTTAGTCCTTCTCTAAAGTCATCGCCTTGCAAATTGTCGTCTTTTTCTTTGAGCAAGTTTAGTTTTCTTGCGCAGTCGTTAAACATTTTGGTTAGCGCACTTCTAAGACCAGTTTCGTGTGTTCCACCTTCGCTTGTTGGAATGTTGTTAACATACGATAGCATCGTCTCGCTATAATCTGTTGTGTGCATAAATGCAACTTCAACTTTCATTGTGTCGCTAGAGCCTTGCAAGTAGAAAGGTTTTTCGTATAGTTTTGTCTTTGCTTCAGTTAGATACGAAACAAAGTCAGCAATACCACCCAAATACTTAAACTGTTTTACAACTGGGCGTTTGTTTGCGTCCACCCTTTCATCTACAAGCAAAATTTCAATTCCCTTGTTTAGAAACGCAAGTTCCTTAAGCCTATTTGCAACTGTGTTGTAGTCGAAAGAAACATCGCCAAACACTCTCTTATCTGGCTTAAATCTAACAAGTGTGCCAGTAGTTTTACTCTCTCCAACAACTTTTAGTGGGCTTACTGTATGTCCACTTTTTATATGTCCGTCTTTTTCGGTGACACTTTCAAACCTAATGTTATATCTTTTGTGGTCTCTGTC
>CATZIR010000042.1 GCA_958420145.1 uncultured Eubacteriales bacterium
TTGAATTTGAACAAATTGCGTTAATTCCACTTAACAACTCAGTGTATGTTCTACTAAAACCAGTTGATAAAATGGAAGGTGTAGGCGACGACGAAGCAGTTGTTTTTGAACTTGTAGACGATGCAGAAAATGGTGACACTCTAAATATCGTTATGGAAGAAGAAGTTGTTAACCAAGTATTCGACGAATACAAGAAAATGATTGAAGCAGACGGAAACAAAGACGCAAAATAGTTTATAAAACTTAAAAGCACGATTATCATATCGTGCTTTTTTGTGTTCAAATTCATATTGCTTTTCAAAGCGAGGTAATATGTTTGAAATAAACAATATCAAAAAAGAATTTGCAGATAAACTGCTCTTTGAAAACTTTTCCACTACAATTTATGATGGAGAAAAAATTGGCATTGTCGGTTATAACGGCAGTGGAAAAAGCACACTACTAAATGTTATCAGTGGACAAGAAAACTTAGACTGTGGCACTATTAAAACCAGTAACAAAAACATAGGTTACCTAAAACAAATTTCTTCATACTCAACCGAAGAATTTTTGTCTATGTGTGAAAATTTAGCCTACATTAACGACTTTTTGAAATTAAAGAGTGAACTAAACCTAGATAGCAACTTAGCGTTTACAAAAGAAAGGCTAAATAACCTATCTTTTGGCGAAAAAACAAAACTAATGCTTGCTAGTATTTTAGCCAAAAATCCAGATGTTTTGCTCCTAGACGAACCCACAAACCACTTGGACCAAAATGGAATTGATTGGTTAATTAAAACGATAAATTCGCTTGAAATTACTGTCATAGTTGTCTCGCACGACAGATACTTTTTGAATCAAGTCGTAAACAAAATTTTTGAAATAGAAAATGGCAAGATAACTGAATTTTATGGTAACTACGACGACTATGCATTGCAAAAACAAGAGAGAGTAAATCACGCCAGCAAGTTGTATCAAGAAAAGTTAAAAGAAAACAAAAAAGTAGAGAACCAAGTTAATAAACTTAGGGAATACACTAATAAACTTGAAAGAGCCACAAAAAGAGATGGCTCGTCCGATAGGCGAAGCAAAGGCTATAAAAACTCTGTTCAAGCAAAGGTTAAAAAACTTGCAAAACAAACGCAAGCCAAGGCTAATAGGCTGGAAAAAATGTATCAAGACCTTGGAGAAAAGCCAAAACAAAACAGGGAAATTTACTACGCACTAACAGAAGATAAAGTTGGTAGCAAAGTGCTAATAGAAGTAAAAAATCTCACCAAAAAGTTTGGAGAGAATGTCATTTTAGAAGATGTAAATTTTACGGTCGAATCGGGCGATAAAATTGCACTTAGTGGCACAAACGGTAGTGGAAAAACAACGCTAATCAAAATTATGCTTGGCTTAGACAAAGACTACTTAGGCGAAGTGTGGTTGTCTCCGTCGGTCAAAATTGCGTATCTTAAGCAAGATGTTTTAGACTTAGATGAAAATTTGACCGTTTCTCAAATGGCAAAAAAAGGTGGCGACCACGCCTATGTTACGCAGTTTCTATCAAATCTAGCAAATATGGGAATGACTAAACAAATTTTTGATAGAAAAATCTCGACCTTATCGCTTGGCGAGAGAATGAGATTAAAATTGTGTGAAATGGTTCTAACTGACTATAACTTGCTTATTTTAGATGAACCAACCAATCATTTAGACCTACACAATAGAGTTTTTTTAGAGAAGATTTTAGGAGACTATAAAGGCTCGCTAATACTAGTTAGTCATGATAAAAATTTATGCCAAAAAGTTTGCAATAAAACACTAAAAATAACAAACAAAAATATAGTCAAATCTTAACAAAAAATCACGGCAAAATTTGCTGTGATTTTTTGTAAAAAATGATTGCATTTTATCTAAATATATGTTATTATACTATGTTTCAAAATACACACTTAGGGTATATTTACAAGCCGTTGCCTTGAAAACAAGGTTGTTTGTAGAGTTCTAAAACGCCTAAGGAGGCTTAAAAACAAGGAGGATTAAATTTTTTATGTCAGTTATTTCTATGAAACAATTACTAGAAGCAGGTGTTCACTTTGGACATCAAACAAGAAAATGGAACCCAAAAATGGCTAAGTACATTTTCACAGCAAGAAATGATATTCATGTTATCAATCTTGAACAAACTGTTGAACTTATCGACAGTGCCTATGCTTATGTTAAAGAACAAGCAGCAGCAGGTAAAACATTCCTATTTGTAGGAACAAAAAAACAAGCACAAGATGCTATTAAAGAAGAAGCAGAAAGATGTGGTATGTATTACATCAACTCTCGTTGGCTTGGTGGCACACTAACAAACTTCAAGACTATCCGTTCTAGAATTGATAGACTTAACAAACTAAACGCTATGGAAAAAACAGGCGAGTTTGACCTTCTTCCTAAAAAAGAAGTTGCAGAACTTAAAAAAGAACAAGACAAACTAAACAAATTCTTGGGTGGAATCAAAGATATGACAAAACTTCCAGATGTCATTATCGTAGTTGACTCTAAGAAAGAACACATTTGTGTTAAAGAAGCAAGAGCGCTTCATATTCCAGTAGTTGGTCTTATCGACACAAACTGTGACCCAGACTACATTGACGTAGTTATTCCAGCAAACGACGATGCAATTCGTTCAGTAAAATTGATTATCGGTGCTATGGCTGACGCTATTATCGAAGCAAGAGAAGGCGAAGAAGCAGTTACTGCATCTAAATCACAAGAAGAAGAAACTGTAGACATGAACACAGTTTTGGAAGAAATCAAGGCAGAAGAAAAAATCGAAGAAGCCGAAGAAAAGAAACCTGCAAAAAAATCTGCTAAAAAACCAGCAAAAGAAGTTAAGACAGAAGAAGTAAAAGAAGAAGTTAAGGCAGAAGAACCTGCTGAAGAACCAAAGAAAAAAGCAACAAGAAAAACAAAAAAGGCTGAATAATAAGGAGAAAATTATGTTTACAGCACAAGATATTGTTAAACTAAGAGAAAAAACAGGTGCAGGTATGATGGACTGCAAAAATGCTCTTAAAGAATGCGATGGCAACATGGACAAAGCCATTGACTACCTAAGAGAAAAAGGAATTGCAAAGGCTGCTAAAAAAGCAGACGGAATTGCAGCAGAAGGCGTTGTAGAAAGTTACATCCATATGGGTGGAAAAATCGGCGTTTTGGTAGAAGTTAACTGTGAAACAGACTTCGTTGCTCGTTCAGATGCGTTCAAAACTCTTGTTAAAGACATTGCTATGCAAATTGCAGCACAAAGCCCAAAATGCGTTCGTAGAGAAGAAGCAAATATGGCTGATGTTGAAAAAGAAAGAGAAATTATGCGTGCAGAAGTTCTTAACGAAGGCAAACCAGCAGCAGTTGTTGATAGAATTGTTGATGGAAAAATCAACAAATACTACAGCGAAATTTGCTTGATGGAACAACCATTCATTAAAGACCCATCAAAAACAATCACAGAAGTTATTAACGAAGCAGTTTTATCTATCGGTGAAAAAATCACAGTTAGAAGATTTGTTCGTTACGAAATGGGCGAAGGTCTAGAAAAAAGACACGATAACTTTGCAGAAGAAGTTATGAGCCAAATGAAAAAATAATTTGTGAAATAATGGACTTATTATAAAAATCTACCTACTAATTGGGTAGATTTTTTGTTTTATAGTTTTATTGTTCTAATTTGGAATTTGCATAAAAAAGTCACAGTGCAATGGCTTGCAAATAGTTTTCTTTTGCTTTTTTATGTAATCATTTTTGGCAAAGTTGTAAAAATAAAAATAGTTTTGCTAAGTATAAGTGCTGTATTTCTACTTTTTTAGCGAGCAACAGCATATTATCGTTTGCTTTTTTTTATATTTTTTAATAAAATATAATTACTTATTATAAAAGGGAGAAAATTTATGAAATATCAATCAAAACAAGAAGCATTTGATGCCTATAAAATAGGACTAGAAAAGGTTATCGAACACTTTAAGAGCGAACTAGCAGTAGTTAGAGCAGGTAGAGCAAATCCAAAGATTTTGGACAGAGTTATGGTAGACTACTATGGTTCTCAAACACCACTAAACCAAATGAGCAACATCACAGTTCCAGAACCAAGAAGTTTGCTTGTTAATGTTTGGGACATGAGTGCGTTCAAAGATGTTATCAAGGCTCTAAACGAAGCAAACCTAGGTGTTAATGTTAGTGATGACGGAAGAAGCATTCGTTTAACATTCCCACAACTAACACAAGACAGAAGATTAGAACTTGTTAAAAACATCAAAAAAACAGCCGAAGAAAACAGAATTTCACTTCGTAACGAAAGAAGAGAGATTATGGACGAACTAAAAGACCAAAAGAAAAACAACATAATAACCGAAGACGAACAAGCAGGTGCTGAAAAAGAAGTTCAAAAAATTCTAGATAGTTACAACGAAAAAATTGAGCAACTTCTTGAGCAAAAAGAAAAAGAAATTATGGAACTTTAATAACTAAAACTTATCAATAGCAAAAAATGTCGATATGTGCATAAGTTATTAGTGAAATATTTTTTGTTATTAGGAGTTTTATGGGACTATTTAAAAAGAAAAAACAACATGTAGATTTGACTAAATTGCCTTACCACATCGCATTTATTATCGATGGTAATGGCAGATGGGCAAAACTAAGGGGACTTCCACGCACAGCAGGGCATAGGCAAGGCGTTATAGCGGTTAAAAATACAATAAATAATTGCTATGATTTAGGTATAAAAGAAGTTTCATTTTTTTGCTTTTCAACAGAGAATTGGAACAGACCAAAAGACGAGATAGACGCACTTTTTGGTATGCTTAGAGACTTTATTAACGACGATGTTATGCCATACAAAGAAAAAGGCATAAAATTCATAGTTAGTGGAGATATTTCAAAACTTCCAGCCGACCTAGTTAGTTCTATCGACAACGCAGTGGAAAAGACTAAAGAGTGCCAAAAAATGCTAGTTAATTTGTGCATAAATTATGGTGGCAGATTTGACATTTTGCGTGCTGTGAACACACTCCTTAATGAGAAAAAAGAGAGCGTAACCTATAAAGAGTTTGAAAACGCACTTTTCACCCACCAAATGCACGAACTTGACCTTGTTGTTAGAACCAGTGGAGAACAAAGAATTAGCAACTTTATGCTATACCAAATGGCGTATGCAGAACTATATTTTACTAAAACATATTGGCCAGATTTTGATAAAAAAGCACTAAACGAAGCCTTGATAGACTTTCAGTCACGAAATAGGCGTTTTGGTGCTATTAAAGAGTAGGAGAAATTATGAAAACTAGAATAATTACAGGTAGCATTATTGGACTAGTTGTTGCATTATTTTTTGGACTAAGATTTATTAGCCCTTACTTTTTTGATGTAATGATTGGCGTTATATTAGTTTGTGGCGCTGGTGAAGTATCAAAAGGGTTTAACCGTAGTGGCAGATATAACAATATGACAATGGCGACAATTTTCCCAGTTTTATTGTTTATTGGAACAGTGCTTGGAATATATTTTAAGTTATCATTTTTGTATATAATGCTTGGCTACCTAAGTTTGCTACTACTATTTTTCGTTATCACTTTTATAATTGCACTTTCAAACAAAAAGGCAATCAAAGAAGAGAAAAAAGAAGATGAAACAGTTGCAACTTACGCAATAAAAAAATCACTTTTAACCCTTGGAATTTTTGTTTATCCAAGCGTAATTATTAGCCCAATATTCTTCTTGAATCACATTGTAGAACTTGATATTACTTCGCTTGCAGAAGGCAATGTTGGACTATTTTTGCTAGTGATGTTGTTTGTTACAACAATGCTAACCGATGTGTTTGCATATTTTGTTGGCTCAACAATAAAAGGCAAAAAACTTTGCCCATATATTAGCCCAAACAAGACCATTTCTGGCGCTATTGGTGGAATTATGGGAGCAATGGTTGGAGCAGTTATCACATACTACATTTTCCTAAATATTGGCAATTTTGCAGACATATTTGCTGGCTTAAACTTTGGAATAGTTTGGGTGCTAATTTATAGTTTTGTTGCTTCAATTATTTCGCAAGCAGGAGACATATTTGCTTCTTGGCTAAAGAGAACAGCTAGAACAAAAG